>CALRZK010000135.1:0-7471 GCA_943372615.1 Bradyrhizobium ivorense
TCCGTGCCGCAATGCGGCTCGGTGAGGTTCATGGTGCCGGTCCATTCGCCGGAAACCATCTTCGGCAGATATTTGCTCTTCTGCTGGTCATTGCCATGCACGATCAGCGCGGCAGTCGCGCCCATGGTGAGGCCGCCATACATGGAGAAGGCCATATTGGCCGAGATCTGGAATTCCGCGACGGTCTGCGACAGCGTCACCGGCAGGCCCTGGCCACCATATTCGACGGGAGCGGAGAGGCCGAGCCAACCGCCTTCGGTCACCTGCTTGAACGCGTCCTTGAAACCCTTCGGTGTGGTGACGCTGCCATCGTCGTTGCGCTTGCAGCCTTCGAGATCGCCGACGCGGTTCAGCGGCTGCAGCACGTTCTCGCTGAGCTTGGCGGCTTCGCCGAGGATCGCCTCGCGCACATCTGCTGATGCATCGCTGAAGCCGGGGAGATTGTTGTAGCGGTCGAACTGAAACACGTCATTGAGCAGAAAGCCGACGTCTTCGAGCGGCGCTTTGTAACTGGGCATGGATTCCTCCCCGGTTGGAATACGTTGTTCAGTTGCGGCGACGTGCTGTCAGTCTACAGCATCGCCGTGTGTTAGTGGCTTGATTCTGCAGGCGCCTTATTGCCGCGCCAGCATTTCACCCATGAGACGGTGCAAGAGATTGATGGCCTTCAGCGGCCGGACCATCACCTTGAAATGCGTGATGCGCCCATCGGCATCAAAGGTGATCATGTCGATACCGTTGATCTTGATGCCCTCGATCTCGTTTTCGAATTCGAGCACGGCGGAGGTCGCGTTGCGCCATTCGCCTGTGTAGGTGAAGCCGGGCCCGCCCAGTACCTGTTCGGCGGCGGCGAGATATTTGAACACGATGTCCCGGCCGCGCTGTGGCGCATGCACCACCGGGCTCTCGAACACGGCGTCGGGATGCAGCAGCTCCTTGAGCGCCGCATGGTCGTGGGACTTCATGAAGCCGTACCACTTGTCGAGGCCCGGCATCTCAGCGCCTTGCATGCTCATCGGCGGTTCTCCGCGTTTCCATACACCCTTGCATGGAAACCTAGACCCAAGGCATGGATTTCGTCAATACACTTGTGTATGGTCGGGTCATGGACGAGCAAGCGACCAGGGACCGGCTGACGCGCACCGCGTGGCTCGATCACGGCCTCCGCATATTGGCGCGGCAGGGCGCGGCGGCGCTCAAGGTCGGCGATCTCGCCGCCGGGCTGAACGTGTCGCGCGGAAGTTTCTATTGGCATTTCAAGGATATCGGTGAGTTCCGCCTGCAGCTTCTGGAGCGCTGGCAGGAACGCACGACCGACCAAGTGCTGGAGCAGACCGATGCCTCGACCACCGGTGCAGCACGCCTCACACACCTGATGAAACTGGCCTTCAACGAGGATCGCAGCCTCGATCGCTCGATCCGCGGGATGGCGTCCAGCGACAAGGCCGTGGCCAAGATGGTGGCTTCGGTCGATGCCCGGCGCATCGCTTATATGGCCAATGTGCTGACCGAGGCCGGGGTCGAAAGCCGTCGCGCTCTGTCGCGCGCGGAGTTCTTGTACTGGGCCTATATAGGTCAGTCCGCGGTGATGCATCCGCAGCACGACTCAATGACCGAAGGCGATATCGACGATCTCAGCGCGTTATTCACGCGCTAAGTGCGCTCTTCACACACTGAAACATTGGCGCCGGAAACACCCAATCCTACCTACGAAACCGCGCAAGTGTATCGTCTGATTAACATTTAAGGCTGTCGCGGGCCCATCCTTAACCCGTTATTTACCCTAACCCTGAAAAGTCCGGATTGAGGCAGACCACTCCGTTCCCGTTTCTCCTTTCTTCATTTTGGGACGCGTGGCGGAAGCTGCAGGCGCTGGTTGGCGTCAGGCTCGTAACCGGACCAAAGCATGAATTCGCGCGTATCGTGGAGTGTTGAGGGGATGGACCCGTCGGTTCGTGAGCGGGCCGAAGCCGCCGCGCGCCGCGCCGGCATGTCCCTCGCGGATTGGCTGAATTCGACCATCGGCGAATCCCCGGTCGCGCCCGCGATGCATGGTTATGCCGATCACGCCCGTCCCACGGAAGCTCCGCAGCCCCCGCGCTATCAGGCGCGTCCCAGCCATGCTCAGCGCCAGGCGATGCCTCCGCGTGCGGCGGCGATGCCGCAGCGTGAAGCCGCCGAAGTTGCCGACATCCATCAGCGCCTTGATGCGATCGCACGCCAGATCGAAGAATTTTCACGCCCGCAGCAGCGCACGAACAATGAGCCTGCGGTCGCACGCCAGCTCAATGAGGCGATCTCGCGCCTCGATGCGCGTCTGTCGCAGATCAGCGAGCAGCCGAAGCGCTCGGCGCCGTCCACTCAGCAGCATTACGATCCGCGCCCGAACCCGGACATGGTCGAGCGTGCCGCCAATCACGTCTACAGCTCGGCGCCGCAGGCCGATCCGTTCTCGCTCGATTTTGCCATCGCCGAGATCGCCGCGCGTCAGGATGAGCTCGACAGCCCGCCACGCATGGCGCCCCGCTATGCGCCGCCGATCGCTCCGCATGTGACGCCGCCACCTCCGATGCCGGATATGTCCGGGCTGGAGCGTCAGCTGTCGCAGATCACCAGCAAGATCGATGCGCTGCAGCGGCCGGATTCCAGCGTCGAGAAGTCGATCGAAACCTTCCGCAGCGAACTCGCCGAGATCCGCAATGCGGTGACCGATGCACTGCCGCGTCGTGCGATCGAGTCGATCGAAAACGAGATCCGTGCGCTGTCGCGCCGTATCGACGAGAACAAGCAGAGCGGCATCGATGCCGATGTGCTGTCAAATCTTGAAGCCGCGCTCGGCGACATCCATAAACCGCTGAAGACGCTAACGCCGGCCGAACAGCTCGCCGGCTTCGATCAGGCGATCCGCAATCTCGGCAGCAAGATCGACCAGATCGTGCGCTCGAGCGACAATCCCGGCACGCTGGAGCAGCTCGAAGGCGCCATCACCGCGCTGCGCGCCATCGTCTCCAATGTGGCGTCGAACGAAGTGGTCGGCCGCCTCAGCGAGGACGTGCAGCGGCTGTCGGCCAAGGTCGACCAGCTTGCGCAGAGCAGTGACAGCAGCATGTTCGCCGCGCTCGAAGCGCGCATCATGACTCTGACCACGACGCTGGAAAATCGCGAGCGTCCGCAGGCTGCCAATTCCGACAATCTTGAAAGCGCGCTGGCCGCGCTGGCACAGCGACTTGATCACCTTCCGGTGGGCAACGACCAGTCGTCGGCCTTCACGCATCTCGAACAGCGCGTCTCCTATCTGCTGGAGCGGATGGAGAGCATCAGCGATCCGCGCGCCAATAATCTCGGCCGCGTCGAGGATGGTTTGCAGGACATCCTGCGCCATCTCGAGCGCCAGCAGACGATGTTCGCTGCCGCGCTGAGCGACAGTCGCGCCGAATCGGGTCTGGTCGAGTCCTTCAAGCGCGAATTGTCCGACATGCGCTTCAGCCAGTCGGAAACCGATCGCCATCTCCAGGATTCCATGGAGGTCGTGCATTCGACGCTCGGCCATGTGGTCGATCGCCTTGCCAAGATCGAAGGCGATCTGCGCAATGCCAGCGCGCGTCCGGCTCCGCAGCAGCCCGTGCCGGCCGCAGCACCGATGCCGGCTGCGCCGCAGCCCGCTCCCATGCAGCAAGCGCCGATGCAGCCGGCAATGGCTGCACCGCCGCGCCCGCAAATGCCGAATCCGGTGAAGTCGCAAAACGCTGCACCGTCGCAGATCGAAGTGCGTCCGCCGCAGGCGCATTTCGACGCTGCACCGCGTGACTTCGCGGCGACTGCGATTTCCAGCGAGCCCGCGCCTGCGTTCCAGGTGCCGAAGGCCATCAGCGAGATCCTCGATCCGAAGCCGGCGCCAAAGCCCGCCGCTCCGCCGGTCACCGTGGACCGTCCCGCGTCGCCGCGTCCGATGGTCGATCCGCAATTGCCGCCCGATCATCCGCTTGAGCCTGGCACGCGTCCACAGGGCCGCGGCGCGTCGCCGTCCGAACGGATCGCCGCATCGGAAGATGCGATCAGCGAGATCGCCGGTGCTGCGCCTGAGCCGGCCAGCGCTTCCAGCTTCATTGCCGCGGCGCGCCGTGCCGCGCAAGCTGCTGCCTCGACGGGTGAGAAGCCCAAGGGCGCCAACGGTGCCAAGCCTGCTTCGCAGGTCGAAGGCGAGAAGGGGCCGTCGACATTCGGTTCAAAGATCCGCTCGCTGCTGGTCGGCGCGAGCGTGGTCGTGATCGTGCTCGGCTCGTTCAAGATGGCGATGACGCTACTGGATGACAGTGGTTCGCAGCCGCCGATGGCCGCGAATACCCATTCGACGCCGCTTTATCTCGACACACCGAAGGCCGGCGAAGTTCAGCCGCAAGCGCCGGCGCCGTCCATCGGCGCACCCGCGGCGTCGATCGGCAAGCAGTCGGTCGTCACGCCGCCGCCCGCGCCGGACGTCACTCCGCAGCCGGTTGCGGTGCCGCAGGCTGCGCCCGTGCCCTATATCTCGCCCGATGTGACCGGCAGCATCGGTGCGCCGCAGCCGAGCGGACCTGCCGCCCCGACGCTGCTGCCGCCGAGCGGTCAGAAGCTTGGCACGGTGACGATTCCTGCCGGCGAAAAACTGCCTGATGGCATCGGCGGCGCAGCTTTGCGCAATGCCGCGATCAAGGGCGACGCGACGGCGGCCTTTGAGGTCGGTGTGCGCTATGCCGAAGGTCGCGGCGTGCCGCAGAACTACGAAGAAGCTGCGAAGTGGTATGAACGCGCGGCGCAGGCCGGCGTCGTCCCCGGCATGTTCCGGCTCGGCACGCTGTATGAAAAGGGCCTCGGCCTGAAGAAGGACTGGGAAGTCGCACGCCGCTACTACATGCAGGCGGCCGAACGCGGCAATGCCAAGGCGATGCACAATCTCGCGGTGCTCGATGCCGATGGCGGCACCCGCGGCGCCAATTACAAGAGCGCGTCGCTCTGGTTCCGCAAGGCGGCCGATCGCGGCGTGGCTGACAGCCAGTTCAATCTCGGCATCCTCTATGCCCGTGGCATTGGCGTCGATCAGAACCTCGCCGAAAGCTTCAAGTGGTTCAGCCTCGCTGCTGCACAAGGCGATGTCGATGCCGGCAAGAAGCGCGACGATGTGGCCAAGCGCCTCGATCCGCAGTCGCTGGCTGCAGCGAAGCTCGCGATCCAGACCTTTGTGCCGGAAGGCCAGCCGGAAGATGCGCTCAATGTCGCAGCCCCCGCCGGTGGCTGGGACAATGCACCGGCACAGGCCGCCAAATCCGCGAACAGCAAGCGCGCTGCACGCTGAAGAATGCTCGGGCCTTAGGATGGGTTGAGCGAAGCGAAAGCCCATCATTCCGTCGTTGTGGTCGGCTCGGCTGATGGGTTGTCGCCTTCGGCTCAACCCATCCTACGAATCCGCGCATTTAATCGCCCGCATGTTCGAACCCGCGGTCTTATTTCCTCAACAAACCTTCATCAGACTTGATTGCTGAAGCGTGAGGAATTCGATTTGTCTTTGCATGGTGACGATCCGCAGTCGCGGCCATCCACTCCATCCGCCGGCCCCTGGAGCATTCCCCGTGTTCCGCCGCCGCAGCAGCAGCCGGGATCGCAGCCGCGTCCGCCGGAACCGCCCGAGCCGGTGCAGCGCTGGCGGCCGAGCCTGATGACCATCGCCTTTGCGGTGCTGTTGTTCGGCGGCCTCGGCATTCGCGCCTATAAGGATCTCTCCACGCCAGAAGCCTGGTCCTACTGGAAAGATCTCTATGTCTCGCCGAGCATGAGCGCCGAGGTGATCGACAACATCGATCTCGGCAAGTCCGGCCGCAAGGCGCTGGCCATTTCCGGCAAGATCGGCGCCGCCAGCGCCTCCTGGTTTCGCGAGCAGCTCGATCAGGCCAAGCTGCAGCCCGGCGATATCGTGCTGATGTTCTCGCCCGGTGGCAATCTCAGCCAGTCCATGATCATGGGCGAGGTGATCCGCGCGCGTGGGCTTTCCACCGCTGTCGGCACCGCCGATGCCGATGGCCGCATCAAGCCGGCTTACTGCGCCAGCGCCTGTGTCACGGCCTATGCCGGCGGCAAGGTCCGCATCGGCATCGAGGGCTCGCGCCTCGGCGTGCATCGCTTCACCTCGTCCCGGCAGGGCGAGGATCCCGTCGCCTCCACGCAGCGCACCATGGGCTTTGTGCTCAGCTACATGACCAAGATGGGCGTGTCGTCCTCCGTGGTCGAGGCAATGTCCGGCACCGAGAAGATCCGCTGGCTCACGGGCGGCGAGGCATCGACCATGAACCTAGTCACCGATCCCGTGCAAAGGAGCTGAGATCAAGCTTTGCACGCAAGCTATTTACCACAGCAGCGAAAGCTGGCCCGATCCGGCGGAAAACAGGGCCATCGCCGGATTCTTTGATCCCATCGCCTGACGATATCGTCTAAGACGAATTGCGGCCCACATCCGCGCCGCCTCAAGAACAATGCCGTGAGTGGTTTCGGCCAGATCGCGGCGCCAATCTCGAAGCGAACGCGCGTGCAGCTGTACCTCCCGATCGCCGACCTTCCCGTCAACGTGCTGCTCATCCTGGCGATGGGCGCGGCGGTCGGTTTCGTCTCGGGCATGTTCGGCGTCGGCGGCGGCTTCCTGATGACGCCACTGCTGATCTTTGTCGGCATCTCGCCGGCGGTCTCGGTGGCCTCGGTGGCCAGCCACATCGCGGCATCTTCCTTTTCCGGCGCACTGTCCTATTGGCGGCGTCGCGCCATCGATCCCGCGCTTGCCGGCGTGTTGCTCACCGGCGGCATCGCCGGCACGGCGCTGGGCGTCTGGGTCTTCACCTTGCTGCGCAATATCGGCCAGCTCGATCTCACCATTGCGCTGTCCTACGTGATTCTGCTCACGGGCGTCGGCGGGGCCATGTTCTGGGAAGGGCTGCGCGCCTTGGTTCGGCTGCGGCGCGGTACGCCGGTCACCTTTCGCCGACCGGGCAGCCATAGCTGGGTCCATGGCCTGCCTCTGAAAATGCGCTTCAAGCGCTCAAAGATTTATCTGTCGGTCATTCCCGTGGTCGCTGTCGGCCTACTGATCGGCTTCATCGGCGCTGTCATGGGCATCGGCGGCAGCTTCATCCTGATCCCGATCCTGATCTACTGGCTGCGCGTGCCCACGGCGACCGTGCTTGGCACCTCCATGGTGCTGACGCTGGTCACCATGGTGATCGCCACATTGCTGCATGCGGTGACCAATCATCTTGTCGATGCCGTGCTGGCGCTGATCCTGATGATCGGCGGCGTCACCGGCGCGCAGTTTGGCGCCCGTGCCGGGCAAAAAATCCGCGGTGAGCATCTGCGCCTGCTGCTCGGTCTGCTCATCCTTGCCGTCGGCATTCGTTTTGCCGCGCAACTCGTCATCCAGCCGGATGATCTCTTCACGATCCGCGATCTCACC
>CALRZK010000136.1:0-7442 GCA_943372615.1 Bradyrhizobium ivorense
AACATCCACCTCGCCGAGGCGACCGGGATTCGAGGATTAATGGGGAGTACTTTCGACAACGAGCACTCCTTGGCCCGTTCTGGTCTACAGCGGCCATCAAGAAGCATATTTACATCGATTAATTAGCGCATAAGTAGTCCATCCAAAACGTTTCCGATTAAGCCTGGAAGTAGGCATTCGTTTCAGGCACTAGCCGCGAGCATGGCGCTCATGCTATTAAACGTGGGCATGTTCGGAAGGAGCTTTTCGCACAATCAATAGAGGCGATTTGCTCAGAGGAGGAAGCGACGATGCACGTTCTGCAACGCGAGGCAAAGGCGACAAAACTCCGGGAAATCGATGGGCCGGCGGATGCCGTATACGACTTCGCGGCCGGAGTCTGGCGTAGCAAGGATGGCTTGATCGCTTACGATTCTCGATACGGCAAACAAACCAAGAAGAATGATCTTGAGACCGGCGAGGATCAAAAGGGACAATAATCCCATGGTGGGTAATAGTGTCGCTGTTCTTATCCTGTCGAGCTTGATGGATTATTCGACCGACAGGATATGCGACCACCTCTCTCGGCAAGGCGTATCGTTCTTACGGATCAACCGGGATCAGCTTGCTGATTTAAGACTCTCAATCGACCCCTTGGCTGCCGCCATGACCTGCCGTTATGGCGGTGAAACTTGGCATGTGGGCGCCGAGTTGCGCTCGGTATGGTGGCGGCAAGCGACCTTTCTGCGAAATACCCCAGGCCGCGGATTGACGACAGCGGAACAGTTGAAGCGCTCGCAATGGTCGGGTGCCATGCGCGGCATGATGTTGTTCGACCATGCGGTCTGGATGAACCATCCAGCAGTGACATATCAGGCGGAGTCCAAGCCCTACCAGTTAAGACGCGCGGCCAATCTCGGTTTCGATGTGCCACCGACACTGGTGACGAATGACCGCGAGGCCGACGTGCCAGGTGTGATCGGCACTCGGATCGCGTTGAAAAGCGTCGATACAGTACTGCTGCAAGATGAACACCATCAGCATTTTGGCTACACGAGTTTAATAGACTGGGCGGCATGCGCAGACGAATATTTCCATCTCGCTCCCGCAACCTGCCAAAGCATCATCGCTCCCAAATTAGATTTGCGTGTCACAGTCGTCGGTGATCGCTTATGGTGCGACGCCATCACGGATGAGCAGGGTGGCATTGACGGCGACTGGCGAGTCCGACCCAAGAATGAACTGTTCTATCAGGGCTATGACCTGCCCACTGATGTTGCTCAACGTTGTCGTTCACTTGTTTGCGATCTCGGCTTGCGATATGGCGCGATCGACCTTGCGCTCTCCGGTGATCGCTATTGGTTCATCGAGATCAACCCAACCGGTGAATGGGGATGGCTGGACCGTGACGGGCGCGGCTTATCGGTGGCGATCGCGGAGGAACTGGCATGCCCCTCCTGTTGAAGCTTCGACAATGGGCGTGGCGCGCGGTTCCCGATGCAATAGGCATGTTTATTGTTAATCGGAACTTGGAGCGCCGGCTTGAAGCCTGGAAGACAGCTCCGGATTTTGCCGACATCAGGGCACTCAATACCGATCAGCTGGCGAAATATTTTGAGACTGAGTGGACGCGCGCTAAGGAGCTCGACGAGAAACTGAATAAGCTGACGGCTGCACTGTCGGTGGCCGTCACGGTCGGGGGCGTTGTTTCCAAAACGATTTTCGATGGGCTGGCCGCCACGCCGGCAAAGACAGCCGTCGCGGTCCTTCTCTTCGTCTCGATGGGCATGTTTCTATTCGGTGCCATGATCGGATTCAGCGGCCTCCGCCCGAAGCCACGCTATGGCTACGGCGCAGCGTATCTTCGCATTATTGCGCAAGGCGGAGATGACGCTGTAAATGAGAGTATGAAAGCCGCAAGCGGCTTCCAAATCATGAATACCATTCGCTCAAACGAAGCATCGACAGCGATCGGACTCATTCGCAACGGCGTGGTCGTGTTCACCCTTGCCATCGCGATTAGTTTCTTTGCACCCGCTTCAGGCCAATATACTTCGATTTCTCTAACTTCCACTGCGGGAACGATGCCGGTTCAAACGCACAACTTGCAGCCGGCAATTCCTATCCCTCCGTCCGCAACGGACACCACCAGATCCGAGCCGATTGCAGAAAATAAGTCTATCGGCCAAGGGCCATCCCAGGTCTGTGAGGCATCATCTCCAACAGTTCTATCAGAGAAAGGAAAAGTCCCCGTTCAGGGCGTCACCACGCAGCCGCCGGCAGAATCGAAACCGTCGCCCGGAAAAAATTCACGCCCGACGGCATCCTCCAAATGCCGAGACTGAACAGAGGGAATGGCCCCCGGTGGGTTCCGTTGACACTGCGCTTATACCGAAGTAACGGTTCCCCATTCCCGAAACCGGCCCTTCTGCTCCTGACCCAGAGCGGACCTCTGATGTTGGTCTATGGTACGCCCATCAAGCCATAGTTTCAGGCAACGGAATTAAGCACGTTTGAGAATTCTGGATCTTGCATAATATCACAACATCGTGATATCACAGTTTTGTGATTGTTCTTGGAGATCGAAAATGCCTTCCCCCACGAAGTCGAGTCCATTGCGTGAAGCCCGGTTAAATAGGGGGCTGAGCCAAAGCGATTTGGCCGCTATGAGCGGTGTAACTCAGTCCGCAGTTGCAATGTATGAGAGCGGAGAACGTAAAATCAGTCTGGAGGCAAGTAACTCTTTAGCAAAGTCGCTTGATATTCATGAAGATGATTTTTCGGCTTTTTACACAAGCATGCTTGATTTCTCAGGGGGGCTCAGCTTGCCATCTCAACGCTTGAAGGTGGTGGTTCAACAGACGCACCTCGATACTATCGATTTGATGGATGCACTTGGGAATGTGCTAGGTGAGAAAACCCGTGATGAACTTCTGGGTGAAGATTTGAGCGGACTAAGCAATGCGCTTAGGCAAGCGCTTGAAATTCGCCTGAAGAGTACTGGTGAATCTGATCCAAGGGTCCCATTCTTTCGATATTGGCTCGAGCGAACGGAAGCCGCATGTGTCGATCTAGGGTTCAAGACGCTGAGCGAGATTCAACGAGTTCGCGCGGCGGCGCGAGCTAGGTGGTTTGATTATCTGCAACACGGCAACTAGACAGACCTCATGGTCATGAAGGACGCAGCTTGTCTGCTCTTGGCGCATTGCGGCCGATCCCCCGCTTCGGCAGATACGGCCCTTGACATGGGGGAAAGTTAGATGGCGTCTGCGCGGGCAAACCCGCACTCCGGGCTCTCCTGAATCGAGTCCCTTGCGGAGTCTCGGACCTCCAGCCTTCAATCCCTGCCGCTTCGCCCCCATGTGTTCAACCTGCGAAAATGACGTTGCCGGACCGGTCCGCGTTGTTGTGTGGCATCGGACGCGGCGCCATGCTGACCATGGTGCGGAGGGCAAGCATTTTTCCCGGAGGCGTCCATCGTCGAGGGGAAAGGATCGAGCGCCCAGCGTACGGCACGCGAGGTTACCCGGGCAAACGCTGTGACGGGGGTGGTGACATGGATCGCAGGAGGTTTCTTCTCGTTGGTGCCGGCTCCACGCTGCTCGGCATGATGCCGTCCTGGTCGCGGGCGCAGGCGGTGTTGCCGGAATTGGCACCCGCCGCCGATCCCTATGCCCGCCTGCAGGGTGGTGTTCCCCATCACCTGACGCCGGACCAGGAAGCGCAGCGCGTCACCGACAGCTCGGCCCCGACCGGACCGGCCGGACGCTGGGTCGCCCGGGCCGCCCTGCCGATCCCGCGCAGCGAGATGGCCTGGGCCACCGTGTCGAACGGACGGATGCATGTGGTCGGCGGTTACGGCGAGGGAGCGGTGAACCGGGCCTACCACCACGTCTACGATCCGGCAGCGGACCGCTGGCACGGTGCGGCGGCCTTGCCGCGCGGCGCCAATCACGTCGCGGTCGCCGCCATCGATGGGCGGGTCTACGCTTTCGGCGGCTTCATCGAGCAGAACCGTCGCTCCGACAGCAACGCCTATGTCTACGACGGGGCGACGGACTCCTGGACGGCCATCGCGCCCTTGCCGCGTCCGCGTGGAGCGGCGGCGGCCGTGGTGCTGAACGGCAGCATCCACCTGATCGGCGGCGCGTCGGAACCGGCGAGCGAGCGGGCCAGCGTCGGCTGGCACGAGGTCTACGACCCGGCGGCCGACCGCTGGTCGGCCCGCAAGCCGTTGCCCGGCGCCCGCGACCATGTCGGCTGCGTCGCCCACAACGGCGTGATCCATGTCGTCGGCGGTCGCTTCAACACCTTCGAGTACAACACCGACCTCTACCACGCCTATCTCCCGGAGCGCGACACCTGGGAGCTTCGGGCGCCGCTGCCGACGGCGCGGTCCGGGCATGGCCTCGTCGTCTACCGCGATCGTTTCTTCGCCATGGGCGGGGAGGGCGGCATCCTGACCGGCGGGGTGCCGCGCCAGGCCAAGGTGTTCGGGCAGATGGAGAGCTACGACCCGGCGACCGACAGGTGGCAGCGCCACGCGCCGATGCCGACCCCGCGCCACGCGGTGGGGGCCACCGCCATCGGCGCGTGGATTTACGTGGCCGGCGGTGGCGCTGTGCTGGGCGGGGCGGTGCAGTCCGCCGTGCACGAGGCCTTCACCCTTGCATGATCGGCAGGGAGGGCGTACCCCGCACCGTCCAGGCATCAGCACGGAGCGACCACGCGAGCATGGCGTTCGAGCCCCCCAACCGCGCCCGTGGACCGAAGCCGTCCTTCACGGCGCGACCGCGAACTTCCTCACCGCGGATCGAGACCCACCCGCCGAACCGGGTGAACGGTTCGGCATCCCAGAAGCAGGCCCAATGGCTGAGCCGGGCAACCGAAGCCGAGCGGGCCGGCGATGCGGTGCAGGCCGAGCTTTGCCGGCAGTACGCCGAGCATTGGTTTCGCGTGTCGCGCGGCCAGGAATGACGGACAAGCCGATGGCCCCTCGGTCCTGACGGCGCGGGAGCGCGCCCTGGTCCGCAACGCGTTCATGCCGCGTTTCTCGAGCGTTCCGTCGGTGCGCGACGGCTTCGTGATGAAGCGCTGGGTGACCGGGCCGAACAAGGGGCGACCGAAGCCGGGGCCGACCATCCAGGGGATGATCGACCGCAGGCTGCTGGCCTTGAAGGATGACGGCTCCCACTGGCTGAGGGCGACCTTCACCGAAGCTGGTCTGGCGGCCTTGCGCCACATGGCCGAGGACCGGCGCGCGTTGCCGCCGGACGACGACCGGCAGCGTCTCGACGAGCTGGCCGGCAGGACGGTCAAGGACTGAGCCTTGCGGAACCGGTCGTTCGTGTCGAGCCGGCATGTCCCCGGCTCGTGGGGTTGATGTCCTGCGGGTCGACCAAAAACGGCACCGGACGAGTCCGGCAGCGATCCCATGGATCGCTCGCAGCACCGTCAACCACAGACGTTGACATTGAACGCTACCGGGCAGCATCGGGAATTCATCGAAAAGTCGGCTGAAGAAGGCTTTCTTTGGCTTTTCGGTTGAAAGGCAGACATTGATGCCCATTGTCCGGTCAAACTACCTTTTCATGGCGAGAGGCGCAATGACCGAGTCGAACGAAACCTTGACGGCGATCACGGCGAAAGTCGTCGCTGCGTTCGCCGGCAACAATCACGTGGCGGCGGCTGACCTCCCGGCCGTCATCGCCATGGTGTTTCATGGCTTCCGCACCATCGGCAAGCCGGCGGAACCGCCGGCGGAACCACTGAGGCCGGCCGTTTCAGTCCGGAAGTCGGTGACGCCGGGCTACATCATTTGCCTGGAGGACGGCAAGAAGCTCAAGATGCTCAAGCGGCATCTTCGCACCACCTACGACATGACACCGGAAGATTACCGGGCGAAGTGGGGGCTGCCGGCGGACTACCCGATGGTGGCGCCCGACTATGCGGCGGAGCGGTCTGCCATGGCGGTCAAGATCGGTCTCGGCCGCAAACGGGTTGTGGTGCCGGTGGCGGAGCCTGCAGCGGAACCCAGGGTGCCGAGGAAACGCGGTCGGGCCAGAAAGGTGGCTTGAACACCCATCCGATCCGGCGGACAGCGAGGCTTCGGAGACCGGCGGTCGAAGCACCGCTGCCATGGGGCTTTTTCCCTCGACGCCCTTTTCTTCTCGGCTGACTTGGTCAGAAATCCGGTCCGGAGAATGACATAGGGGGGCGCCCGCGCGGGCAAAGCCCGTGCGCCGAACTCGCGTGAACCGAGCCACCTGCGGTGTCTCGGCCCTCCGGGCATTGATTTCTGGCGCATTCAGCGGGTGGGTGATTTCAATCCCGGAGCAGACGGCGAGTGTCCGTCGAAGAGGTGCAGTCGTCGTGACGATGCTGTCGGCACGGTTCCGCGATCGTGATCCCTTCGCCGCCCTGTTGCAGGTTCGCCGCGACCATGGCGCGATCGCTGTCCACTTCCACCATGTGGATGCCCCCCTCCGTCGCGCTGTCGATGTGGATGCCCACCGCCGCGAAGGCCCGCCGGAGGCTGCCGGGAACGTAGCCCCGCGATGATCCTTTGCCGAGTTCGAAGCGGCGCACCGCCGACACCGACAAGGCCGCCTTTTCGGCGAGGGCTTCCTGTGACCATCCGAGACGGCTCCGGATGATTCGGCACTGCTCCGGCTTCACGCACTCTTTCCCCACCCAGGCGTCGGATCGCGCAACGCTACCATGGCGGGCGTGATCGGTTCATGCGCCTTTTGCCGGACCGGGGCCGTGCACGAGGTTTCGTCGGTTTGGCCCGGGCGCGACGGCATCATCCCCATGATCGGGGGCCGGCAGCGTGAGCCTTCATCGTCTCTGGACAGGGCTGTCTCGCTGCGACCAACGCGGCCTTTTCTGCTGGCGACCCTGACGCCGGGTTCGGCTGCCGGGGCAGCCCGACCTCGGTCCCGCAACGGCCAGGGGACGACCTTCCTCCCCGCCGCCCTCGGCAAAAGCCCACGCGCGGCTTCCTCGCGCAACAAGAAGCTCGGCCCCTTGGCCGTCCTCCGCTGCGCTGTGGCCCTCTCGGGTGCGGGCCGGTCGCCCGGCGTCGTTCGATCGCCATCAAGGCCGCGGTGGTCGCGACCGAATGCAGCATGGAGACGAAAAATGGCTCAGATCGGCACTTTTACTCGCAATGAGGACGGTTTCTTCGCTGGCACCATCAAAACGCTGACCCTCAACATCAAGGCCCGCTTCGTTCCCGTCGAGAAGGATCATGAGAAATCTCCCGACCTGCGCGCCCTGTGCGGGCCGATCGAGATCGGTGCCGGCTGGAGAAAGACCGCCAAGGAAACCGGCCGCGACTATCATTCCGTCAAGCTGGACGACCCGAGTTTCCCCGCTCCGATTTACGCCAGCCTGGTCGAGGTCGACGGTGGTTACGCCCTGATCTGGTCCCGCTGAGGTCCGCATTCATCGGCTGCGGC
>CALRZK010000137.1:0-7428 GCA_943372615.1 Bradyrhizobium ivorense
AGATGAAAACGAAGATGTCGGCGGCGTCGCTGAAGCCGTAATTCCGTGTCGTCAGCCACGCGATGGCGGTGTTCGGAATGTGGTCGAGGAAGATCGCCCAGTTCGCGAGACCGCGGAACAGGTCGAGGCGGAGGTCGCGGGTGTCGGCAGGCTTGTCGGTCGAAGTGCTCATCGTGGTCTCCTGCGTCGAACGGGACGCGCTCGGCGTCCCGTTCGACGTCCCTACTGTCCGATCGCCGGCCGGATCGTGCCGATGATGCTCACGCACAACAGGACGAACAGACCGAGGGCCTGCTCGCTCAGCACGTGGATTCGCAGCTTACGTTTCCAGACGGCGCTCTCAGGCGGTGCCGTCCGACCGGCGGCCTCGAGCGCGGGCACCAGCCAGAAGCGGTTCGCCGCCGCCAGACCCAGCATTCCGGCGAAGCACGCCAGCTTGACGATGAGGATCCATCCGTAGGCGCTGGCAAGGAGGCTGGAGACGGACCCGACCAGGAACCAGCTATTGACCAGACCCGTTCCAACCAGCGTCGCGACGGCGATGTAGCCCATGCCGGAGAAGCGCATCAGCACCCCGTCGACGTCGAGCGCAGCGCCGTCCGTCCTCCTGCCGTCGTAGCCCAGCAGAATGAATCCAAGAGGGATCAGGCCTCCGAGCCACGCACCGGCGGCGAGGAGGTGGGCCGCATCCGCCGCGACGTGCAGCGCCCCGGGCCAGCCTTCCTCCATCTGCGCATGACCGGCTCCGGCGAGGGAGGCGAGGAGTCCGGCTGCGAGAAACGAGGTCAGCAGATCCCGGCCAACGGACGTCCGCGACGGCAGCAGCAGCGTGAGACCGACGAGCAGGACGGCGATGGCGGTGCGAGCCGTCCATACGGCACCGAAGCCGGTTTCGCGGACGACGGCGCCGACGACCTCCGTGTCGGCGACGTCGGTCAGCGCTCCGCTCATGTTGGCCACCGCGAAGGCGAACCAACCGAGCCCCGCGGCGAGCGCGAGGACGGCCGACCAGGCCAGCACCCTGCCACGCCAACGGGCCAGCCTTTCGGGCTCCGTCCCCGCATAGGCGTACAGAGGGAAGAATGCCGCCCCGGCGAGCGACGTCGTCGCGATGTAGTGGAGGAAGCGGGACAGGACGAGACCGAACTCGATCATCAGCGCGCCACGCCGAAGGAGTACGTGCCCTTGACCTTGTGGGTGTCGTCCGACACCGCGTGCCATTCGACCTTGTAGTCGCCCGGCGCCAACTGGTCCTTCAGCGGAACGATCATCAACTTCTTGTTGGCCGGATCGACGGTCGCCTTGCCAGTCGCGACGGGCTTGCCCGCCTGATCCTTCAGCTCGATGCCGGAGAACTGCGGAATGACGCTTTCGTTGAACAGGATGCGGATCTGCTTCGGTGCGGCCGAGGTCTTTCCGGCAGGCGGCTCGGCCGACTGGAATTCCGGATGGGCGAGCGCCGCGCCGGTTGCGAGCGTGGCCGCCACGAAGGCGGCGGCTGCGATGATGGTCTTGGGCATTGGTGGTCCTCTGGCTTGACTTGGGTCGAAGTGATGGATGGATCGATCGGTCCGGACGTCACTTCACGTCGAGAACGAGCATCAGGCCTCCGCCGCCGTCGCGTTCGACGTTGTTGTTGGCGGTGTGATGCGGGATGTGGCAGTGGACGAGCCACTTGCCGGGCCTTCTGGCGGTCCAGACGACGTCGTAGCGCTGACCCGGTCCGACATTGACCGTGTCCGCCTGGTATCGCGCGCTCTGGTTCAGCGTGACGCCGTCGACGGCGACGACCTCGAACGGGCCGCCGTGCACGTGCATCGGATGGACGAAGTTGTTGTTCGTCCCGATGAAGCGCAGCTTGATCGTCTGCCCGACCTTCATGTCGACCGTGTCGGTGGACGGATAGGCCTTGCCATTGATCGTGAAGTAGTTCGGCAGCGCGCCTTCCATGATCATGGCCGGAAACGTCCGCCATTCCCTCTTGAGCCATTCCTGAAGTTGGATCGTGTAGTCGAGGTCGGCTTTGACTTCCGCGCTCGAATCCTTGGGTGCGATCAGGATGGCGCCGTAGAGACCGAGGCCCTGTTGGCGGTCGGGATGATCGTGACTGTGGTAGAAATAGGTGCCGCTCTGGCCGACATCGAATTCGTAGGTATAGGTGCCGCCCGGCGGCACCGGCTTCTGCGTGACGTTCGCCGGCCCGTCCATCTCGTTCGGAACGATGAGCCCGTGCCAGTGCACTGTCGTGCTCTCGGGCAATGCATTCCGGAAGTTGATCCGCACGTGATCGCCTTCGGTCAACTGCAGACGGGGGCCCGGAATCTGTCTGTTGTAGGCGTAGGCCTCGACGGCGACGTCCGGCAGGATGTTCCAGCGTATGATCGATGCCTCGATATCGAAGATCTTCACGCCGTTTTCTATGCGCGGCTGCAGGACACGGTCGCCCTTCGCGTCCGGCGCCGCCTCGAACGTGACCTGCCTCGGCTTCACCGCCGCCATGTCCTTCATGGCCTCGCCCGGCAGGTCAAACGTGTTGATCATGCCGGGCGGCATGATCGCGCCGTCCACATCGCGGGCACTCAGGAACAGGTTGACCGAGAAGCCCGGAAGGACCATTCCGGAAACCAGCATGAACCCGGTGACGCCGGCCAACGCCGCCAGTTGAGGCCGCGTCGCTTCGCCCGCCATTGCGTGTCCGCCCTTGTCGGCGCCCCCGCCGTGCGCTCCGTCGTGTCCGGAATGACCTGACTGGTGCTCGGCATGGCCGCCGTTTCCGTGTCCGGCGCGCACCGTCATCAGTCCGTGCTTGATCCCCTTCTTCACCATCCAGACGTTGAACGGATAGGCCGTCGCGAAGCCGACGATCACGCCCAGCGACATCACGCCCCAGAAGACCAGTTCGAGCGGGTCCATCGCCCGCATGTCACGTCCCATCATCAGCAGACTCATGGTGGGAGCCATGCCGGCCATCATGGCGTTCATGCTGATGAATTCGGGCGTGAAGCTCTTCCGCACGTTCTCCCAGTAGGTGCCGCCCATCATCTTCTTCATGAACAGCGATTGGAAGATGAAGAGGCCGAACGAGAAGCCGGCCACGTACTCGACGACGAGGTCGATCCACATCGGCAATCCGAGCGAGGCGGTGACCACCGCCGCCAGGATGATGCCCGTCGCGTCGCCTGCGACGCAGTGGATGGTGCTGCCGACGCCCTGCTTCCACAGCGGCGCCGTGAAGCTCTCATGCTCGCCCGGACGCGGTTCCTTGTCGGCGAGCACGTAGAGCAGGAGACCGAAGGGACCCATGTACAGCGTGACGAGGATGAAGCCCCACTTCATCACCGTCGGCTCGGGATTGCCGGCGAACTGGTCGTAGGCGACGTAGGCCGCGGACGCGGCGGCCACGACGAACCAGGCGATCAAGTAGTAGTCGTAGGGCAACGCGATCATGCGGACCTCCCGTTGATCCGGTCCAGAGCGTCGCGCCACATCGGGCTCGCCGTGGCGAACACGTTGTAGCCGACCCACGGATGCCGCTTGATCCCGTCCAGGACCGAGGGGTCGTTCACGGCGACGAACCGGCCGGCGGTTGGATCGAACGCGTGGACTGCCAAAGGGGTGCTGCCGAGCAGATGTCTAGACACAGTGTGGTTGGGATCGTTGCCGTGCTCCTCGCAGACGAACAGGGCGTCGGCGGCCATGAGGCTCCGCGCGCCTTCGAGTGCGTCGATCTCCACGCCCTCGACGTCGAGCTTGACCACGACGGGCCTGCCGCGCTCGATGGCTCCGGCGGCCGCGAGACCGTCAAGCGAGACCCTTCGCACCGATCCATCGGCCGTGTCCGTCTCCTCGGTCGCGAGCGCCTCGTGGCGGTCGCCCACGATCCGGACGAGACCCTCCGAGCTGCCGATCGCGGCATGCAGGCATTCGAACCGGCCGCCGTTGAGCGCGTAGTTCAGCGCCAGGCGCCGCATGTTGGCGGGCGCGGCCTCGATGGCGAGGGCCTGCTTGGAGCCGAAGGGCCTGCTCGAGACGAGTACCGACCAGTAGCCGAAATTGGCGCCGCAATCGACGAAAGCATAGTCGATGTCCGAGACTTCGCGGAGGAACATCTCGATCTCGTCTTCGTAACGGTAGGCCGGATTGAGGAGACGGCTCCAATAGCCGTCGCCGAAGGGAATCGAGAACACGGCGTCGCCGTTCAGCCGAACCCTGACGTCGCGGGTCTTGATGCCGCCGGCGACGACCGCGCATCCGAGCCGATAGCCGCGATGCCCGAAGGGCATCGTCAGCACCGAGCCGAGGCGGAGGACCGCGAAGGCCATCCGCTCCGCGGCGCCCGCGCCCGTCAGCCGGTCCGCCGCGCGGTCGAAGACGAGAACGTCATCGGCCTGACCGCGCCCCGTCGTCCGCACTTCCGCTTCGAAAGCCATGATGTCCCCTCCGCCGGTCGGCGACGTCTGCAGCGTCCCCTCGGTGGCCGGGGACGCCGCAGCAGGCTCACTTGCTCTTCTGGATCTTGGTGATTGCGATGCCGTCGTTGCCGCGCTCGGCGACGAACTGCACCTTGTCGCCGGCCTTGACCTGCTTGAGCATCGCCGGATCCTGCACCTTGAAGACCATCGTCATGCCGTCCTCGTCCATGCCGAGGTTCTTGATCGGGCCGTGCTTGAGCGTGATCTTCTTCGCCGCCTCGTCGACCTTCTTGACCTCGCCGGCGACCATCGCCTCCTGCGCGAGGCCGAGAGAAGGAGCGAGAAGCGAGAGAGCGACGACGGCCGCGGCGAGCTTGTTGGTCTTGATCATCTTTCTTCCTTTCGATTGCTATTTGACGACGACGGTACCGACCATTCCCGCTTCGCGGTGGCCGGGTATGAGACACGCGTATTCGAACTCGCCCGCCTTGCTGAACCGCCAGACGAGATCGCCCGTCTTGCTCGGAGCCAGCCTTCTGGCGTTCGGGTCGTCGTGCTCCATGTCGGGATTCTTCGCCATGGATGCCCCGTGCCTCAGATTCTCCTCGGTCGTCCCGAGGACGAATTCGTGGTCGAGCTGTCCGCCGTTGCGGAGCACGAACCGGATCTGCTCGTCCTTGCGGACCTCGATCTTCGCCGGGACGAACAGCATCTTGCCGTTCGCTTCCGTCAGCGAGACCTGAACGATGCGGGCAGCCTTCTTCGCGTCGCCGGGCTCGCCGGTCGCGTACGTCTCGGCATGCTGCGCGTGACCGGCGTGCTCGCCGGCCGCGAGCGCCGTACCCGCGGAGGCGAGCGCTGCCGCGACGACCACCACCGAAACCTTCAGTCTTCTCATAAGTGTCTCCTTTTTATCCGGGCGGACCATCACATCCCCTTCATTCCCTTGTGGTTCATCGTCTTCGGCATCTGCTTGGCGGGCGGCTTTCCGCCGTCCTGACGCGCGGGAGTGGCCTGCGGCGTCTGCACTTCCCAGGCGACGGTACCCTTCGGGAACTGATAGGGACCCGGATCCCGGTAGTCGTCACGCGCGAGCCCGTCCCTGATCTTGACGACGGTGAACATGCCGCCCATCTCGATCGGCCCGAATTGGCCGCTGCCGGTCATCATCGGCAGCGTGTTGTCGGGCATGGGCATCTCCATCTCGCCCATGGCCATGCCCGTCGATCCCATCGCCATGCCGTCGGGCGCAACCTTGCCGAGCGCCTTCGCGATGTCCTTCTTCGACACGCCGATCAGGTTCACCATGTCGTGCCCCATGGCGTTCATGGTGTGGTGGGACTTGTGGCAGTGGAACGCCCAGTCGCCGGGATTGTCGGCGAGGAAGTCGAATGCGCGGATGGCGCCGACCGGCACGTCGGTCGTCGTCTCCGGCCACGCGGCGCTTTCCGGCACCCATCCGCCGTCGGTGCAGCTCACGGCGAACTTGTGTCCGTGCAGATGGATCGGGTGGTTGGTCATGGTCAGGTTGCCGATCCGGACGCGCACCTTGTCGCCGAGCCGCACCGGCATGACGTCGATTCCGGGAAACACGCGGCTGTTCCACGTCCACATGTTGAAGTCGGTCATCTCGGTGACCTTCGGCAGGAACGTGCCGGGGTCGATGAGGTAGCTGCTCATGATGAAGACGAAATCGCGGTCGACGGCTCGGAAGCTGCGGTCCCGCGGATGCACGACGATCATGCCCATCATGCCCATCGCCATCTGGACCATCTCGTCCGAGTGCGGGTGGTACATGAAGGTGCCGCTATGCTTCATCTCGAATTCGTAGACGAAGGTCTTTCCGACGGGGATGTGCGGTTGCGACAGGCCGCCGACGCCGTCCATGCCGCAAGGCAGGATGACGCCGTGCCAATGCACGGTGGTCGCCTCCGGCAGCTTGTTGGTCACGAAGATCCGCAACTTGTCCCCTTCGACGCATTCGATCGTCGGACCCGGAGACTGGCCGTTGTAGCCCCAGAGGTGCGCCTTCATGCCTTCGGCGAACTCGCGCTCGACCGGCTCGGCGACGAGGTGGAATTCCTTCCAGTCGCCGTTCATGCGCCAAGGGAGCGTCCAACCGTTCAGGGTCACGACGGGATTGTAGTCGGGACCGGACGAGGGATGCAGCGGCGGCTGCATGGAGGTCTTCTCCATCGTCGGCGCTTCCGGAATGGACGCCGCCTGCGCGCGCCCCGAGATCGCCGCGGCACCGGCGAGTGCCGTCGCGGTACCGAGGAAGTTGCGTCGAGAAAGGATCGGTTCGCTCATCAGTGACCTCCGCCGGCCGACGCCTGCGCGGTCGTCGTGCCTGTCGTCTGGGATTGGGATTCGCCGCGTCCGCCTCCGTTCACGGCGGTCAGCAAAGTGGAATTGGCGAGCCAGAAATCGCGCTTGGCGGCGACGCCGGCGCGTTGGGCCGCGATGCGCGCCGTGGCTTCGACCACCAGCGCGAACACGTCGATCTGCATGCTCGAGTAGCGCAGTTGCAGTTCGTCGGAGATGACCTTGCGGAGCGGAAGGACCTCGCGCTGATACTGGAGCGCGATATCGTAGGCGGAGCGGTAGGTCCGGAAGGCGTCGCGCGCCTCGGAGCGGACGTTGACCGCCTTCTCCGTCAGCAGGTTGAAGGCCTGATTGTAGATCTCAGCCGATTGCCGAACGCGCACTTCGCCGCCGTCGAAGATCGGGATCTGGAAGTCGATCCCGACGCTGCGGCTGCGGTTCGGCGTCCCTAGCTCCTTGCTCTGCGACGCGGACATGTCGAGCAGCGTCACGAAGCGCGTGGCCTGCGTGAGCTCGAGCGACTTGGCGAGCGCGAGCAGGTCGATCCGCGCCATCTGCAGATCGAGGCGGCGCTCCACCGCCTGGACCTCGATCAGCGGCAACGTGTCGGGTCTGCGGGGAAGCTGCGGAAGCCGGCCGGGAATCCTGATGTCCGTGTCGCGGCCCCAAAGGCCGAGAAGGCGGATCAGCC
>CALRZK010000138.1:0-7393 GCA_943372615.1 Bradyrhizobium ivorense
CTTTGAGGTGGGCACGCTGCGCTTTGCCCACCCTACAAACGCCGACAAAATAAAAAACGGCGCCCGAAGGCGCCGCTTTCCAGATTCAAATGGCTTTGCAGCTTACGCCGCGTCGGCCTCAGCGCCCTGCACCGGGCCCGAATCCTTGCCCTTGGCGTCTTCATCGCGATCGACGAATTCGATCACGGCCATCGGGGCGTTGTCGCCGTAGCGGAAGCCGGCCTTGATGATGCGGGTATAGCCGCCCTGACGATCGGCGTAGCGCTTGGCCAGCACGTCGAACAGCTTGCGGACCTGATCCAGGTCCTTCATCTCGCTGATGGCCTGGCGGCGCTTGTCGAGGCCGCCCTTCTTGCCGAGGGTGACCAGCTTCTCCACGATCGGGCGGAGCTCCTTGGCCTTCGGCAGCGTGGTGACGATCTGCTCGTGCTTGATCAGCGACGCGCACATATTGGCGAACATCGCCTTGCGGTGCTCAGCGGTGCGGTTGAGTTTGCGATGAACCTTGCCGTGACGCATGGGAGTAGTCCTCTATTCAATTGCCGCGACAGTGTTCGTCGGGACATCGTGTTGCAGGTGGGCTGCCTGCGTTCGCCCAGAACAAGGCCGGGTTACCGGCCTTGTTCGAGAGTTGCTCAGTAGTGGTCTTCGAAGCGCTTGGCCAGCTCGTCGATATTCTCCGGCGGCCAACCGGGCACTTCCATGCCGAGGTGCAGACCCATCTGGGCAAGCACTTCCTTGATTTCGTTCAGCGACTTGCGGCCGAAGTTCGGGGTACGGAGCATTTCCGCTTCCGACTTCTGCACGAGATCGCCGATGTAAACGATGTTGTCGTTCTTCAGGCAGTTTGCCGAACGCACCGAGAGCTCGAGTTCGTCCACCTTCTTGAGGAAGGCCGGGTTGAACGCGAGATCCGGGATGACTTCCTGAGCGACTTCCTTGCGGGGCTCTTCGAAGTTCACGAACACGTTGAGCTGGTCCTGCAGGATGCGGGCCGAATAGGCAACCGCGTCCTCGGGCGTCAGCGCGCCGTTGGTCTCGATGGTCATGGTGAGCTTGTCGTAGTCGAGGATCTGGCCCTCGCGGGTGTTCTCGACCTTGTAGCTGACCTTGCGCACCGGCGAGTACAGGCTGTCGACCGGGATCAGGCCGATCGGCGCGTCTTCCGGACGGTTGTGCTCGGCGGCGACATAGCCCTTGCCACCCGACACGGTGAATTCCATGCGGATTTCAGCGCCGTCGTCGAGGGTGCAGAGCTGCAGGTCGGGATTGAGGACGACAATGTCGCCCACGGTCTGGATGTCACCAGCGGTGACAGCGCCCGGGCCCTGCTTCTTCACGACCATGCGCTTCGGGCCTTCGCCCTGCATCTTGATCGCGATGTCCTTCACGTTCAGCACGATGTCGGTGACGTCTTCACGCACGCCGGCGATCGAGGAGAACTCGTGCAGAACGCCGTCGATGTGGACGGCCTGAACGGCAGCGCCCTGCAGCGACGACAAAAGAATGCGGCGCAGCGCGTTGCCGAGGGTCTGACCGAAACCACGCTCGAGCGGCTCAGCGACGAGGGTCGCGAAACGGGTGGGATCGCTGCCAGGGGTCACCTGCAGCTTGTTGGGGCGGATAAGCTCTTGCCAATTTTTCTGGATCGTCACTGGGTCACCCATGGCCATCGAAATCTCTGGCTTGGAGATCGCGGAGAAAGTCCGCGTAAAACTACGTCGAACGCAATTGCGGGCGGCCGAGCCACCCGCAATCGATAGGTTGTCTTAGACGCGGCGGCGCTTGCGCGGACGGCAGCCGTTATGCGGCACCGAGGTCACGTCACGGATCGAGGTGACGGTGAAGCCGGCGGCCTGCAGTGCACGGAGAGCCGACTCACGACCCGACCCCGGACCGCCGACCTCGACTTCGAGGGTGCGCATGCCGTGTTCCTGCGCCTTCTTGGAGGCGTCTTCAGCAGCGACCTGCGCGGCATAAGGGGTCGACTTGCGCGAACCCTTGAAGCCCATCGTGCCAGCCGAGGACCAGGCAATCGTGTTGCCCTGCGCGTCGGTGATGGTGATGGTCGTGTTGTTGAACGAGGAGTTCACGTGAGCGACGCCCGAAGCGATGTTCTTACGTTCGCGACGACGGACGCGTGCGGCTTCCTTTGCCATGGTCTACCTTTCTAGAGATATCAACGCCGCCGTAATGCCAGCGGCTACACCGAAAAATGCAAACGACGAACAGGGAGTAGCGAAATCTCGCCACTCCCTGCCCGCCCTAAGCGCGAAAATTACTTCTTCTTGCCTGCGATGGCCTTGGCCGGACCCTTGCGGGTGCGCGCATTGGTATGCGTGCGCTGGCCACGAACCGGCAGACCGCGACGATGACGCAGGCCGCGATAGCAGCCGAGGTCCATCAGACGCTTGATGTTCATGCCCGTCTCACGACGGAGATCGCCCTCGACCAGATAGTCGCGGTCGATGACTTCACGGATCTGGAGCACTTCGGCGTCGCTCAGCTGATTGACGCGACGATCTTCAGCGATCTTCACCTTCTCGATGATGTCGGCAGCGTTCTTCTGGCCGATACCATGAATGTACTGCAGCGCGATCAGGACGCGCTTGTTGGTCGGGATGTTTACACCGGCGATACGGGCCACAACTTCTCTCCTGTCACCAGCCGATCATGAACTGGCATTATCTTCAATTTGTCGGGCGGGCATTCACAATGCGCGAATACGACGCCCGTCCCTCAACTCAGTGGGGCCCGGCATCGTCTGGAATCTTCCGACTGGATGAGGGCCGTATTTAGAGACACAACGCAGATACGTCAACCGCCCGCGCTTAGCGCTTGGCTCGCTTTTTCGCGAGCTTTCGCACCGACTTGGCAGCTTTCTTGGCGACCTTCTTGACCGCCTTTTTCACCGTTTTGGCCGCCTTTTTGACGACTTTCTTGGTGGATTTCGTGGTTTTAGCCTTTTTGGCCACTTTGGAACCCGCTTTGGTAGCCTTCTTCGGCGCCTTCACGGCCTTCTTTGCAACCTTTTTGACCACCTTTTTGGTGGCCTTTTTAGCGACCTTGGCCTTCTTCGCCGGAGCCTTCCCAGCCTTCTTGGCCGGAGCCTTTGCGGCCTTGGCCTTCACAGATTCGGCCTTTGCCTTTACAGACTTAGCCTTGGCAGCCTTCTTCGGCGCAGCCGACTTCTTGGCAGGCGCCTTCTTGCGAGCCGGTTTGGCCGGTGCGCTGTCGTCGCGAATCGCGGCGAGCACGCGGTCGATTTCCAGCGTCACTTCATCGATGGACATCATGCCATTGATGGTGATCAGCTTGCGCTTCTCGGAATAGTAATCGATCAGCGGCTCGGTGGAGGCGCGATAGGCAGCCAGGCGCTTCGACAGCACTTCCGGCGTATCGTCCGCACGCACAGCTTCGCCACGCGCCATCATCTCGGCGACGCGGGTTTCGACGCGCTCCAGCAGTGCGCTCTCATTGACGCGCAGTTCGACTGCCGCGTCGAGATTGAGACCCTTGGACTTCAGCAACACATCCAGCGCTTCGGCCTGCGGCACAGTGCGCGGGAAGCCATCGAGGATGAAGCCATTGGCGGCATCCGCCTGCTCGATGCGATCCGAAATGATTCCGATCACCACCTCGTCGGGCACCAGACCGCCAGCGGCCATGATGTCCTTCGCCTTGAGACCGATCTCGGTCTCGGCAGCCACTGCAGCACGGAGCATGTCGCCCGTGGAGAGCTGCACGATCCCGTGGCGCGCCACAAGACGCTGTGCCTGTGTTCCCTTGCCCGCCCCCGGCGGCCCGAGAAGAATCAGTCTCATTTACGCCGGCCCTTCAGCTTCGACTTGCGGATCAAACCTTCATACTGGTGCGCCAGCAAATGGCCCTGCACCTGGGCAACCGTATCCATGGTCACGCTGACCACGATCAGCAGCGAGGTGCCGCCGAAATAGAACGGGACTGCAGCATAGGAGATCATGATTTCGGGGATCAAGCAGACGATCGCCAGATAGGCAGCGCCGACCACAGTGATGCGCGACAGCACGTAATCGATATATTCCGCCGTACGCTCACCCGGACGGATGCCCGGAATGAAGCCGCCATGCTTCTTCAGATTGTCGGCAGTCTCGGTCGGGTTGAACACGATCGCCGTGTAGAAGAACGCGAAGAACACGATCAGTGAGACATACAGCACCAGGAACAGCGGACGGCCGTGGCTGAGCTGCGTGGTGATCATCTGGAACCACTCCGGCCCCTTGCCCGCATTGAAGCTGGCAATGGTCGCGGGGAGCAGCAGCAGCGACGACGCGAAGATCGGCGGAATCACGCCCGACGTGTTCAGCTTCAGCGGCAGATGCGAGGACTGGCCTTCGAACATCTTGTTGCCGACCTGGCGCTTCGGATACTGGATCAGCAGGCGGCGCTGGGCGCGTTCGACGAACACGATGAAGGCGATGACCACGACGGCCATCACGATCACGACCAGAATCAGGCCGGTGGACAACGCACCCTGGCGACCGAGTTCGAGCATGTTGGCGATCGCCGCCGGAAGCTCGGCCACGATGCCGGCCAGAATGATCAGCGAGATGCCGTTGCCGATGCCGCGCGAGGTGATCTGCTCACCCAGCCACATCAGGAACATGGTGCCGCCGGTCAGCGTCACCGATGCCGAGATCAGGAAGAACAGGCCCGGCTCCGAGACCACATTGCCGGCGCTCTGCAGGCCCGCCGCGATGGCGTAGGACTGGAAGGCAGCCAGGATGACGGTCAGGTAGCGGGTATACTGGTTCAGCGTCTTGCGGCCGGCCTCGCCCTCTTTCTTGAGGGCTTCGAGCTGCGGTGACACGGTGGTCAGAAGCTGGATAATGATCGATGCCGAGATATACGGCATGATGTTCAGCGCAAAAATCGCCATGCGATTGATGCCGCCGCCCGCGAACATGTTGAACATGCCGAGGATGCCGCCGGCCTGCTGGCGGAACACCTGCTCCCATGCCGACGGATCGATGCCGGGCAGCGGAATATAGGTGCCGAGCCGATAAACAAGCAGCGCACCCAGGGTGAACCAGATGCGCTTCTTCAGTTCTTCGGCCTTGCCGAGCGCGGCAAAGTTGAGATTGGAGGCGAGTTGCTCTGCTGCGGAGGCCATCTCGGACTTTCTCCCGCACCTCTTGGACCAGGCTGTCTGCGTGCTAGCGACAGCCTTCGAGGCCGGACGTTACTTTGTGCTCGGTATTGATAGAATCTAGCGGAGATAAAATCTACCCGAACACCGCGCAAGGCCGCCTGCGGTCGCAGGCGGCGCGCAGTTCATCAGGCGGCTTCGCCGTCTTCCTTCTTGGCGGGCGCAAGGATGGTCACCTTGCCGCCGGCCTTCTCGATGGCTTCGATCGCCGACTTCGACGCACCTGCCACTTCGAGGTTCAGCTTGGCCTTGATCTCGCCACGGCCGAGCACGCGCACGCCGTCCTTGGCGCGGCGGATCACGCCGGCTTCAACCAGCGAAGCTGCGGTGATCGTACCCGATGCATCGAGCTTCTTGCTGTCGATCGCATCCTGGAGACGGTCCAGGTTGATCTCGGCGAAGTCGAGACGGAAGATGTTGTTGAAGCCGCGCTTCGGCAGACGGCGATGCAACGGCATCTGACCGCCTTCGAAGCCCTTGATGCGCACGCCCGAACGTGCGGTCTGGCCCTTGCCGCCACGGCCGCCGGTCTTGCCCTTGCCAGAGCCAATGCCGCGGCCGATGCGCATACGCTTTTTACGGGAGCCGGCGTTATCGGCGATATCGCTGAGCTTCATCGTTCTGTTTCCTGTTTATCCTGCCCTTCCGGAGCGGCAAAACGGCCGTTTTCCCGTAAAAAGCAGTGTCATCCTTGCGGCAACCGTGTGGCCGGCTTGAGACGACGTGAAAGTCCTTAGTCCTCGACCACGCGGACGAGGTGCTGCACCTTGGCGATCATGCCGCGAACTTCAGGAGTGTCCTGAAGTTCGGTCACGCGGCCGATCTTGTTGAGCTTCAGGCCGACCAGGGTCGAGCGCTGCGAGTGGTGACGGCGAATCGCGCTGGCGATCTGCTCCACCTTGAGGGTTTTTGCGGCCTTGGCCATCGTACTACTCCGAAGTCAGGCTTACTCGGCGACCACTTCCGCATCGGTGCCAACGCGGCGCGACTGCAGGGTGGAAACCTTGAGGTTACGACGAGCGGCGACCGAACGCGGCGAATCCTGATGCTTCAGCGCGTCGAAGGTTGCGCGAACCATGTTGTACGGATTCGACGAGCCGACCGACTTGGCGACAACGTCCTGGATGCCGAGCGTTTCGAACACGGCGCGCATCGGGCCACCAGCGATGATGCCGGTACCGGCCGGCGCGGCACGCAGATACACGCGGCCCGCACCATGGCGGCCAGCGATATCGTGATGCAGCGTGCGGCCTTCGCGCAGAGCGACGCGCGTCAGGTTGCGCTTGGCGCTGTCGGTTGCCTTACGGATCGCTTCCGGAACTTCACGGGCCTTACCGTGACCGAAACCAACCCGACCCTTCTGATCGCCGATGACGACCAGCGCGGCGAAGCCGAAACGCTTACCGCCCTTAACGACCTTCGCCACACGGTTGATGTGGACGAGCTTGTCGACGAATTCGCTATCACGCTCTTCCCGGGGGCCCCGGTCGCGTCCGCCGCGTTCGCGTTCACCTGCCATGGTGTTTTCCAATCTTTGCGAAGCTTTCGCTTCTGTGTCCGTTCAATTCGATGAATGCAAAACGCTTAGAAGCTCAGCCCGCCTTCGCGAGCGGCATCTGCCAGCGCCTTGACGCGACCGTGGTACAGATACTGACCACGATCGAAGATCACTTCCTTGACGCCATTCTTGACGGCGCGCTCCGCGAGGAGCTTGCCGACGGCCTGCGCCGCATCGACGTCCGCACCGGTCTTGCCGCCATCGCGCAGCGACTTCTCCAGCGACGAGGCAGACGCAAGCGTCTCGCCCTTCAGGTCGTCGATGACCTGCGCATAGATGTGCTTCGACGAACGGAACACCGACAGACGCGGACGACCATTGGCATTGCGGCGAATGGCCAGACGAACGCGCTGCTTGCGCCGGGCATTCGTAATCTTGAGTTTCGACATGACCCGCTCCGTTACTTCTTCTTGCCTTCCTTGCGGAAGATAAATTCGTCGGAATAACGAACGCCCTTGCCCTTATAGGGCTCCGGCGGACGATAGCTGCGGATCTCAGCCGCAACCTGACCGACGCGCTGCGAGTCGATGCCAGCGACATTGATCTCGGTCGGCTTCGGCACGGTGATCGTGATGCCTTCCGGGATCGTGTACACGACGTCGTGGCTGTAGCCGAGCGCGAGCTGCAGGTTCTTGCCCTGCAGCGCG
>CALRZK010000139.1:0-7340 GCA_943372615.1 Bradyrhizobium ivorense
CTTTGAGGTCAGAAAAGGCCGGACTGGTCTTGATTGTGTAGTGACGCGGATGCGGCAAATCGACCGGGATATCGGCCTTGATACGACCTGGCCGTGCCGACATCACTACCACGCGCGAGGCGAGGAAGATCGCTTCCTCGATATCGTGGGTGACGAAGATCACGGTCTTGCGCTCGCGCTCCCAGATGCCGAGGAGAAGCTCCTGCATCAAGGCGCGTGTCTGGTTGTCGAGCGCGCCGAAGGGTTCGTCGAGCAGCAGCATCTTGGGATCATTGGCGAGTGCACGTGCAATGGCGGTGCGCTGCTGCATGCCGCCGGAGAGCTGCTTTGGGAAGTGGCTCGCGAAGCTGGTGAGGCCGACCTTCTCCAGCCACTCGCGCGCGATGTTGCTGCGCTCCTTCTGCGAGATGCCACGCTCACGCAAACCAAAGGCGACGTTTTCGGCGACCGTCAGCCAGGGAAACAGCGTGTAGGACTGGAACACCATCCCGCGGTCGGCGCCGGGGCCGGTGATCGCCTTGCCATCGAGCAGGATGCGGCCGGTGGTCGGCGTATCCAGGCCCGCAACCATCCGCAACAGCGTGGACTTGCCGCAGCCGGATGGGCCGAGAATGGTGACGAAGTCATTGTCGGCGACAGAGAGATTGGTCGGCTCCAGCGCACGCGTGGGCGTGCCGCCGCGAACGGCCGGAAAAACGCGCGAGACGCTCTCGATGACGAGCTTGCTCAAATGATGCTCCACGGGAACAGGCGCTTGTTGATGGCCTTGAAGACGTAGTCCGAGATCAAGCCAATGATGCCGATCACAATGATGCCAAAAATGATCTGGCCGGTGGCGAGCAGCGCCTGGCTGTCGATGATCATATGGCCGATGCCCGACGACGAGCCGATCAGTTCGGCGACGATGACATAGGTCCAGGCCCAGCCGAGTACAAGGCGCAGGATTTCGGCGATTTCAGGCGCAGCCGACGGGATGAGGACACGGCGCAGCACACCGTCGTCTCTCGCACCCAGCGTCAGCGAGGCCTCGACAAGATCGCGGCGGACGCTGCCCACAGCGACAGCGACCATCAGGATGAGCTGGAACACCGAGCCGATGAAGATGACGAGCAGCTTCTGCATCTCACCGATGCCGGCCCACAGGATCAGCAGCGGGATGAAAGCCGAAGCCGGCAGATAGCGCGCGAAGGAGACGAAGGGCTCGAGGAAGGCTTCGACGGGCTTGTAGGCGCCCATCAGAATGCCGATCGGGACGGCGACAAGCGAGGCCAGCACGAAGCCACCAACCACGCGCCAGATCGTCATGCCGATGTCGAACAGAAAACCCTGCTTGGTCAGCAGGAACCAGCCGTCTTCCAGCATGGTGAGCGGATTGGCCAGGAAGGTCTTCGAGACGAAGCCGCCGAAGGTCGCGAACGACCAGCCGGCGACAAACAGCACGAAGAAGGAAATGCCGAGCACCACGCGCGCGGGCGAGGAGATGGGGGCGAGTGGTTTCATGATGGGCTCAGGCCGATATCCACGAATTCGGTCGTCATGCCCGGCACGGTGCCGGGCATGACAGCATTCTTGCGGTTACTGAATGAAGCTCGGATCAGCAAGCTTCGTCATATCGGGCAGCTGCTTGATCACACCGATTTCGAGCAGCAGGTCGGCAGCTTCCTTCGAGAAGGCTGCGTGTTCACCGGAGAAGAACTTCTTGTTCTGCTCCTGATCCTGCCAACGCAGATACTGCGCCGACTTGCCGAAGGCTTCGCCCGACTGCTTCACATCGGCGCCCATGATTTCGTAGGACTTGGCCTGATCGGCCTTGATCATCGCGACGGCATCGAAATAGCTCTTGGCCAGCGCCTTCACCGCATCCTTGTTCTCAGCGATGAATTTCGGCGAACAGCCGAAGGTATCCATGATCATGGGATAATCGAGGGTCGTGGCGATGATCTTGCCGGCATCCGGCTTCTCGCGCACAGCTGACAGATAGGGCTCATAGGTCATGGCCGCATCGTTCTGACCAGCGATGAAAGCCTGCGCTGCCGGACCCGGCTCCATATTGACGACCGAGACATCCTTCACGTTGAGGCCGTTCTTCTTCAGGAACCATGCGAGCGTGAAGTAAGGCGCGGTGCCCGGCGCCGAAGCGGCAACCGACTTACCCTTCAGATCCTTGATCGACGCGATATTGCCGCGCACGGCCATGCCGTCCGCACCATAAGACTTGTCGAGCTGGAACAGCTGCGTGGTGGCGACGCCATTGGCGTTCCACACCACCCAGGTCTCGACCGTGGTGGCTGCACACTGCACGTCGCCCGAAGCGATGGCGAGGTGGCGGCTCGCCTGCGGCACCTTCTTGATGGTGACGTCGAGGCCGTTCTTCGCGAAGATGCCGGCTTCCTTAGCCAGCGTCAGCGGTGCAAAACCGGTCCAGCCGGAAATCGCAATGGTCACCTTGGTCTGCGCGGCGGCAGGCGTTGCGACCAAAGCCGCGAGCGCGGCGGCGACGGATACTCCAATCAACTTCATAACCCACTCTCCTCAGCTAGTTTGGAATAATACTGCACGGCGAGGTGCTGGAAGGCCAGAGGCAATTTCCGCGCCGCCGCTGCGACAGATGATTCATGCTCGCCATCACCCGCGCCCCGCTGGTGTGAAGCGCGCGGTGAGCCGATACAGGTCGTTCGGATAGGTGACGCGCACCGATGTGATAACCTTGCTTTTACGCCAGGTGCGACGCTCGACAACGAGACAGGCTGCCGGCTTTTTTAACGCGAGAGCCGCGCGCGCATCGTCATCCGCCAACGTTGCCGTGATCTGATGCTCCGCTTCGCTCCAGGGCACATGACCGAGCAGCCAGCTGCCAGGCGGCACGTTCGCGAAGTCGATATCGACTGCAGGCGGCACCACATCGAGATTGATCAGCCGCTCCTCATAGGCAAATGGCCGCCCCTTGGCGATATGACGGCAACTCAGCGCCAGCACATCGCAACCGCGCTCCATGCCGAGCCGTTCGAGATCGTCCTTCGTCGCCTTACGCCGTTTGCGCGCCATCAGCTCATAGCCATAGGTCTCACCGCGCTTGGCGATCTCGGCCTGAATATCCGGAATATGCAGCACCGCCGATTGCACCACCGGCTTCGCGACAAAGCTGCCAACGCGGCGTTTACGCTCGATGATGCCGGCTGCGGCGAGGCCCGACAGCACCTTGTTCACGGTCATCCGCGAGCATTGATAGGACTCTACCAGCTCGTGTTCGAACGGAATGCGATGGCCGGGAGGCCAACGGCCGGACAGTATCTTGTCTTCGAGGTCAGCGCGGATGCGTTGATACAACGCCTGCGGCGCGCCCTTGCCGTTCGTGAATTTTGCCGCGCGCACTGCCATCAGAGAGCCGCCAAACGCTTGACGACGCGGCGATAGCGCTCGGTGATCTCGCTCCGCTTGAGATGGCGCCCGTCTTCGACAACGCGGTTGCCGCCAACATACACGCTGGAAATCGCGGACTTGCCGGCAACAAATGTCGCCGCGTCGAGCCAGCGGTCACCGCTCACGCCACAGAGATCGGGATGGGTGTCGTCGAGCACAACGACATCGGCGCGCTTGCCGACGGCGAGCGCACCAATCGCACGACCGGACGCCTGCGCGCCACCGGCAAGTGCATGTTCGTAAAGCGCGCGCCCCGTGGAATCTCCGCTTTGACGTGCAACGGCATTGCGGACGCGATGGCGCAAACGCTGACTATACTCGAACTGCTTCAGCTCACCGGGCGCGGTAATCTCAATATTGGAATCGGTGCCGACACCGAAAGCGCCCCCTGCTTCGATAAAACGCGGACCTTCGAAAATTCCGTCACCGAGATTGGCTTCGGTCAGCGGGCAAAGACCGACGACGGCGCCCGCTTTGGCGATGCCCGTCGTCTCTTCCGGCGTCAGATGCGTGGCGTGGATCAGGACCCAGCGTTGATCGACATTCACATGATCCAGCAGCCATTCAACCGGACGCTGGCCGGACCAGGCGCGACAGTCCTCGACCTCCTTCACCTGCTCGGCAATATGCATATGGATCGGACCAGCCGGAACGGCTTTCAGCACTTCACGGAGCGTATCCGGCGTCACCGCGCGCAACGAATGCGGCGCGATACCGATGGCCGCGTCAGCGACGGGCTTGATGGCCTCCCGCGAGCGCTCCAGCAACGTAAGAAAACGTGCGGGATCATTGATGAAACGCCGCTGGCCATGAACGGGAGCCGCGCCGCCAAAACCACTGAAATTGTAGAAGACCGGCAGCAGCGTGAGGCCGATGCCCGTCTCAATACAGGCGCTCGCGATCCGCGAGCCCAGCTCGGCGAGATCGCCATAGGGCGCGCCGCTCTCATCGTGATGCAGGTAATGGAATTCAGCCACCGAGGTGAAACCGCCCTCGAGCATCTCGGCATAGGCGTAAGCGGCAATCGCCTCGACATCATCCGGCGTCAGCGTATCGATGAAGCGATACATCAATTGCCGCCAGGTCCAGAAACTGTCCTGGGTCCCGCCACGCAACTCAGTGAGCCCGGCCATGCCGCGCTGGAACGCGTGGCTATGCAGATTGGGCATCCCGGGCAGTGCGACACCGCTGACCACTTCCGCGGCAGCACTGCTCGAATTGTCGGCAACGGCCGCGATCACGCCAGTCTCGATCGTCAAAGTGACGTCGCGCGCCCAGCCGCCGGGAAGCAGCGCATGGGCGAAGAACAGCTTTTTTGCAGCACTTGATGCGTGCATGGCCTTGGTCCGTTGCATTCAAAAGACGCTCGACAATAAGCGAGGGCGCTGATTATGTATAGACATAGAACGTCCCAAATGAGCGGCAGCGCCCATGACCTTCGATATCCTTTGGACTAACGCCCGCCTCGCCACCATGATCGAGGGCCAGCCCGGCCTTGGCATCATCGAGAACGGTTGCATTGCGGCGAAAGACGGTCGTATTGCTTTTGTCGGTGCGACTTCCGATTTACCGGCCGGCACTGAGGCGGCCGAGCGCACCGATTGCGGCGGACGCTGGATCACGCCCGGCCTGGTCGATTGCCACACGCATCTCGTTTACGGTGGCCACCGCGCCAATGAATTCGCGATGCGGCTGGAGGGCGCGACTTACGAGGAAATCTCCCGCGCCGGCGGCGGCATCGCCTCCAGCATGACGTCGACACGCGCAGCCAGCGAAGCGCAACTCGTCGCCAGCGGTCTGAAGCGGCTCGATCATCTGATCGCCGAAGGCGTCACCACCGTCGAGATCAAGTCCGGCTACGGGCTGGACAAGGAAACCGAGATCCGCTGCCTCAAGGCGGCGCGCCAACTCGGCCAGGAGCGCGACGTCGGCGTTGTCACCTCTTTCCTTGGCGCACATGCAATGCCGCCGGAAGCCAAAGGTGACAAGGACGCTTATATCGACGGCGTCATCCGCGACACCCTGCCAGCTATTGCTGAACAGAAACTCGCCGATGCTGTCGATGCCTTCTGTGAAGGAATCGCGTTTTCGCCAGAGCAGACGGCGCGGCTGTTCGATGCCGCGAAGACATACGGCCTGCCGGTGAAGTTACACGCCGATCAGCTCTCCAATCTGCACGGCGCAAAACTCGCCGCCGACTACGGTGCTCTATCGGCCGATCATCTCGAACACACCGATGAAGACGGCGTCATCGCGCTGACCAAAGCCGGCACCGTGGCTGTGGTGCTGCCTGGCGCCTATTATACGCTGCGCGAGACCCAGGCGCCGCCGATCGCCCTGTTCCGCAAGCACGGCACGCATCTGGCGCTCGCCACCGACAGCAATCCCGGCACCTCGCCGCTGACCTCGCTGCTGCTCACCATGAATATGGGCGCGACGCTATTCCGCATGACCGTCGATGAATGCGTGCTCGGCGTGACGCGCGAAGGCGCGCGTGCGCTCGGCAAGCTCAGCGAGATCGGCACGCTGGAAGTCGGAAAATTCTGCGACCTCGCCATCTGGGACATCGAGACACCGGCCGAGCTCGTCTATCGCGTCGGCTTCAATCCGCTTCACGCGCGCATCCGGCACGGCCGGACGACATTTTCGCACTAAGGACAATCATCATGGATCGCAGCAAGAACTCGCGCATCGTCCGCAGCCCGCGCGGCACTGAGCTTTCAGCCAAGGACTGGCTGACCGAAGCGCCGCTGCGGATGCTGATGAACAATCTCGATCCGGAAGTGGCCGAGAATCCCAACGAGCTCGTGGTCTATGGCGGCATCGGCCGTGCCGCCCGCAGCTGGGAGGCCTTCGACCAGATCGCAGCCTCGCTGCGCAATCTCAACAATGACGAAACGCTGCTGGTGCAGTCTGGCAAGCCGGTCGGCGTGTTCCGCACCCATGCGGATGCGCCACGCGTGCTGATCGCAAACTCCAATCTCGTGCCGCGCTGGGCCAATTGGGAGCACTTCAACGAGCTCGATCGCAAGGGCCTGATGATGTACGGCCAGATGACCGCTGGCTCGTGGATCTATATCGGCTCGCAGGGCATCGTGCAGGGCACCTACGAGACTTTTGTGGAAGCCGGCCGCCAGCACTACAATGGCGATCTGTCCGGCCGCTGGATCCTCACCGCCGGCCTCGGCGGCATGGGCGGCGCACAGACGTTGGCGGCGACCATGGCTGGCGCATCCTGCCTCGCCGTCGAATGCCAGCCGAGCCGCATCGAAATGCGCCTCAAGAGCCGTTATCTCGACGTGCAGGCGAAGGATCTCGATGACGCGCTGGCGATCATCGAGAAAGCCAACAAGGAGAAGAAGCCGATCTCGGTCGGCGTGCTCGGCAATGCCGCTGACATCTTCCCCGAACTGGTCCGTCGCGGCGTCAAACCGGATATCGTCACCGACCAGACCTCAGCGCATGACCCGGTGAACGGCTATCTGCCGAAGGGCTGGACGCTGGCGGAATGGGAAGCCAAGCGCAACAGCGATCCAGCAGCCGTCGAAAAAGCCTCGCGCAAATCCATGAGCGAGCATGTCCGCGCGATGCTCGACTTCCACAAGATGGGCGTGCCCACCGTCGATTACGGCAACAACATCCGCCAGATGGCGAAGGAAGAAGGCGTCGACAATGCCTTCGACTTCCCGGGCTTCGTGCCGGCTTACATCCGCCCGCTGTTCTGCCGCGGCATCGGCCCGTTCCGCTGGGCCGCGCTCTCCGGCGATCCCGAGGACATCTACAAGACCGACGCCAAGGTGAAGGAGATCCTCGGGCACAACAAGGCGCTGGTGAACTGGCTGGACATGGCACGCGAGCGCATCCAGTTCCAGGGCCTGCCGGCGCGCATCTGCTGGGTCGGCCTCGGCGATCGCCATCGC
>CALRZK010000140.1:0-7329 GCA_943372615.1 Bradyrhizobium ivorense
TTAACGACTCTTTTAATTCTCTTTAATTTGTCACTAAGGATGATTTTGCAGTGCGTCCAATCCTGTCGGGTTGTAGGCAGCTGTGGCGATTGGGTGACAGCAATTGGTGCAAAACCTGTCTATCTCGACGCCATAGACGGAGCCCAAGCGCGCCCCGCTCTAAAATGGTTTTCTGGAGAAGAAAAAATGAAGAACTTCCTGCTGGGCACCGTTGCCCTCCTCGCCATGGGCGCATCGGCTTCGGCTGCTGACCTGGCTGCTCGCCCCTACACCAAGGCTCCGGCTTACGTCGCTGCCCCGATCTACAACTGGACCGGTTTCTACATCGGTGGTCACGTTGGCGGCGCCTTCGCCGGCAACAACGCCCTGACCGGCACCGACAACTCGGATGGCCGCTTCCTCGGCGGTGTGCAGGGTGGTTACGACTACCAGTTCGCCCCGAACTGGGTGCTCGGTCTCGAAGCTAACTACAGCTGGACCGGCACGAGCAACACCAGCGCGGTTGTTGGCGGCTACACCCTCGACAACAGCCTGAAGGGCCTCGGCTCGGTGACCGGCCGTCTCGGCTACACCTGGGGTCCGGCTCTGCTGTACGTCAAGGGCGGTTACGCTTATGCCGACCTGAACCAGTCGATCGTTGGCCCGACCGTTGTCGTTCTCGACACCAAGAAGAACGGCTACACCGTTGGCGCCGGCCTCGAATACCTGTTCACCCAGAATTGGTCGGGCAAGATCGAATACCAGTACTATGACTTCGGCAACACCACGGTCATCTCGGGTCTGGGCGCTCTCAACGGCACCTCGTACAAGAACGACGAGCACACCGTTAAGGCTGGCCTGAACTACCGCTTCAACTGGGGTGGCCCGGTTGTCGCGAAGTACTGAGATCCGCGCCTGATTTCAGGCTCGTGACTTACGGAAAGGCCGGCAGCAATGCCGGCCTTTTTGTTTGCGCCATCGGCGCCCCGCGTCGTTACTTTTCGGTAACCGCACAAGCCCCGCGACAGCTTGGGGTTGCCCATTTACCCGAATGTTAACTCGGTAGCCGCATACTCTCTTTCGCGATCCGCCCGGTAACACCGCGGACGCTGGGGGAGTCATGAAAGTGCAGTCGGTTTTCGGACAGTTCGGGCGCATTCGTCTGTCACGTCCGCGTTGGGGTATCCGTGGCAGCCGGTTTGCCGCCTTTGCCGTTATTGCCGGCATGGCGATCCTGATCAGCGTTGGCGCCGGCGCCATTCTCGGCCAGCTCGGCCAGATGATGACCGACCTCAATGGCCGCGATATTCCCAAGCTGACCGCCAGCCTCGAACTCGCCACCGCGAGCGAGAATCTGGCCAGCCCGGGCCCGATGCTGCTCGCTTCCTCCACCGCAGACGTCCTGAAAGAGCGCTCGCAGCGGATGCGCGACACCCACAAGGTGGCGGTCGAGAAACTCGACACGATTTCCAAGCTCGGCGCCGACAAAGCCGTGGTCGCTGCGCTCGGCGACAGCGTCAAGAACATCGAAGACACGATCCGCAGCCTCGGCGCCGCGACCCAGGAAAAGATCGACGCCGGGATCCAGCACGAGAAACTCTATAATGCCGTGCGCGCCGCTGCCGACAATTTCGTGAAAAAGGCCGCCCCGTCGATCGCCGACGCCCAGACCGGCATGGACGCAACCTTGCGCGCCGTGGTGTTCTCGGCCGAGGATTCCGGCGAAGCCTCGCGCATCATCGTGCAGATCGGCAATGTCGTCGCCGACACCAACCTGATCTCATCCGACCTGATGGCTGCGCTGTCTGCCGGCACCGGCGACGCGCTCTCCCCCATCGAAGACAGCTTCAAGACTGCGCAGAAGCGCGTGAAGACGAATCTCTCCGCGCTCGATGGCGCCATCAGCAGCATCCCCGATCTCCGCAAGGCCGCCGAACAACTGCTCGCGCTCGGCGACGGCAAGGAGGGTGTCTTCAAGGTCCGCCAGAAGGAAATCGACACGCTCGAATATGGCGAACTCATTCTCGACGAAACGCGCAAGCTCAATTCCGGCCTTGGCGTCAGCGTGAAGATGCTGGTCGACAAGGTGCGTGCCGAGACCGATGCCTCGACTGCGAAGGCGCAGACCACCATCACGTGGTCCACGCAGATCATGCTGGCCCTGGGCGCCTTGACGCTGATCGGCTCGGCGCTGTTCGTCTGGCTCTATGTCGGCCGCAGCATCCTGCGCCGTATGGCTCAGCTGCAGAAGGCGATGCAGCTGCTCTCCAGCGGCGATCTGGAAACCCAGATGGCGCGCAGCAAGCAGCAGGACGAAATCACCGTCATGGCCGACTCGCTGGAAGTGTTCCGCGAAAATATGATCAACGCACGCAACATGAGCGCCGAGCAGGATCGCGACCGCATCGCCAAGAACGAACGCGCCGCGCGCGTCGAGACCCGCATCCACGACTTCGAAGGCAAGGTGCGCAGCGCGCTGGAGAAGCTGCAGACCGCAGCGGACTCGATGCAGAGCACCGCCCAGGACATGTCGGCCACCGCCGATCGCTCCAGCTCGCTGGTCAGCGCCGTTGCGGCGGCCGCTGAAGAGACATCGGTGAATGTGCAGACCGTGTCGGCGGGCACTGAAGAACTGACGTCGTCGATCGCCGAGATCAGCCGCCAGGTCGTGACGTCGTCGCAGATTGCAGCGAAGGCCGTGAGTGAAGCCGGCGCGACCGACGCGACGATGCAGGGCCTGGCCGAAAGCGCCAACCGCATCAGCGTGGTCATCGACCTCATCCAAACCATCGCCTCGCAGACCAACCTGCTCGCACTCAATGCGACGATCGAAGCGGCGCGCGCAGGCGATGCCGGTCGCGGCTTTGCCGTCGTCGCGTCGGAAGTGAAAAGCCTCGCCGATCAGACGGCGAAAGCCACCGACGAAATCCGCACGCAGATCGTCGCCATGCAGCAGGTTACATCGACTGCGGTCGGTGCGATTCGAAATATCGGCCAGACCATCACCGAGATCAACGAAGTGAGCACGGCCATCGCCACGGCCGTCGAGCAGCAGGGTGCAGCGACACGCGAGATCGCCCGCAACATCCAGCATGCGGCGGGCGGCACCAGCGAAGTATCGAGCAACATCGTCGGCGTTAGTGATGCCTCGTCGCAAGCAGGCGTTGCAGCCACCGACGTGCTCGGTGCGTCCGGCGAGCTGCGCCGCGAAGCCGATATCCTGCGCGGTGAGATCGACGAATTCCTCACCAGCATTCGCGCGGCGTAACCCTCACGCATCCTTGACGCGCAGCGCGCAGCAATACGCGCCGCGTGTCCTTGCCTTTGCCACACAATTCATGGACTGCTTTTCGCGCAGTCCATGCGTTTTGGGCCGCGCAAGATTTGGGGACCGCGTTATGCCGACATCATCCGTCACATCGATTCACCAGCCGCGTCATGACTGGCAGCGCGCCGAGGCCGACGCGCTCTATGCGCTGCCCTTCTCCGACCTGATCTTCCAGGCGCAGAGCATCCATCGCACCAATTTCGATCCCAACCATATCGAGACTGCGAGCCTGCTCTCGATCAAGACCGGCGGCTGCGCGGAAGATTGCGGCTACTGTTCGCAAAGCGCGCATTACGATACGGGCCTCAAGGCCACCAAACTGATGGACCAGGACGCTGTCGTCGCCACCGCACAACGCGCCAAGGATGCCGGCGCCAGCCGCTTCTGCATGGCCGCCGCGTGGCGCAATCCGAAGGACAAGGATCTGGATCGTGTGTGTGACATGGTGAGCGCTGTGAAAGAGCTCGGTATGGAGACATGTGCGACGCTCGGCATGCTCACTGACGATCAGGCCAAACGCCTGCATGACGCAGGCCTCGATTTCTACAACCACAATGTGGATACTTCGCCGGAATTCTACGGCAAGATCATCACCACCCGCACCATGCAGGACCGCATCGACACGCTGTCGCGCGCCCATGATGCCGGCCTCAAGACCTGTTGCGGCGGCATCATCGGCATGGGCGAACAGGTCGAGGATCGCCTCGGCATGCTGCTGCTGCTCGCCAACATGCCGCATCATCCGGATAGCGTGCCGATCAATATGTGGAATGAAGTGAAGGGCGTGCCGGTCAACGACACCGCCGAGCGCCCCGACGCCATCGCCCTCGCCCGCATGATTGCCGTGGCACGCATCATGATGCCGAAGAGCGTGGTGCGGCTTTCCGCCGGGCGGCAATACATGACCGACGAGCTTCAGGCGCTGTGCTTCCTCGCCGGCGCCAATTCGATCTTCATCGGCGATGTGCTGCTGACCACCAAGAACCCGCAGACCGATCGCGATGCCGAACTGCTCGGCCGCCTCGGCATGACCTCCGGCCTGCCCGCCACGGAAGCTGCCCCGGCCGCCATGCGCGCCAGCGCATAACTGCTTTCCCTGCGCTGGCCATAAGAGGGGCTAGCGCAGGGGTCCTTCGCCCGCTAAGCCGGATGCAAAGGACAAAAAGACGATGACAGACGCCAGCGCCAAGCCTTCAGAAGGTAAGCCAGCCGATCCGCTGAATTATCCCATCGAGAGCCATCCCGGCCCCGATCAGGTGGTGGATATCGCCCCGGGCATCAAATGGCTTCGGCTCGACCTCCCCTTTCGCCTCAACCATGTGAACATCTACCTGCTCGAGGACGGCGACGGCTGGGCCATGGTGGATACCGGCTTCGGCAATGACGCCACCATCGCGGCGTGGACAAAACTGTTCGACGGTCCGCTCAAGGGCATCAAGATCAGCAAGGTGATCGTCACCCATGCGCATCCCGATCATGTCGGCCAGGCCGGCTGGATCGTGCAGCGCTTCGGCTGCCCCTTCTACATGTCGCAGGTCGAATATCTGCAGGGCGTCTATCACCAGAACCGCCGCACCGAAGAGCGCCTGGTGAACATGCGCCAATTCTTCCTGCGCCACGGCATGGATGCCGACATCACCGAGCAACTGCTCGGCCGCGGCCAGGACTATCTGAAAAAGACCGTGCCGCTACCGGCTGCCTATCGCCGGCTCAGCCATGGCAAGACCATCACCATCGGCACCCGCAATTTCGAGATCATCACCGGCGCCGGCCATTCGCCGGATCAGGTCACGCTCTATTGCGCCGCCGACAAGATCTATCTCTCCGCCGACCAGGTACTGAGCAAGATCTCGCCCAATGTCAGTGTCTGGGCGCATGAGCCCGATGAGAATTCTCTCGGGGCCTATTTGACATCGCTCAATGCCATCGCCGCCGAACTGCCCGAGGATGTGCTGGTGCTGCCCGGGCATGGCGTGCCATTCTACGGCCTCCAGATCCGGATCAAGCAGCTCACCGATCATCACGAGGAGCGCTGCGGCATGATCGCGGATGCCTGTCGCACCGAGGCCAAGACGTCAGCGCAGCTCGTGCCGGTCGTGTTTCACAAGCACAAGCTGGACGCTCACCAGACCGGCTTCGCCGCCGGCGAACTGATCGCCCATGTCAACTACATGCTGGCCGAGGGCCGGCTGAGCCAGGAACTGTGCAGCGACGGCAAGCTGCGTTTCACGGCCACCTGATCCGGCTGCAACCGCGTTGGGCAATTTGCCCAATTGCGCCTCGACAGCCAGACTGGAAAGGCTCTAAAACGCAGACCACGCTGGGTTTCGGGTTCCGTTTTGGGTGTTTTTCCGATGGATTACAGCAAGTTCTTCAGTGACGCGCTCTCCCGCCTTCATGACGAGCGCCGCTACCGTGTTTTCGCCGATCTCGAACGCATCGCCGGCCGGTTCCCGCATGCGGTCTGGCACACGCCGAAAGGCCCGCGCAATGTCGTGATCTGGTGCTCCAACGACTATCTCGGCATGGGCCAGCACCCGAAAGTGGTCGGCGCCATGGTGGAGACTGCGACCCGCGTCGGCACCGGCGCCGGCGGCACCCGCAATATCGCAGGCACGCATCATCCCCTCGTGCAGCTCGAGGAAGAACTCGCCGATCTCCATGGCAAGCAGGCAGCGCTTCTCTTCACATCGGGCTATGTCTCGAACCAGACCGGCATTTCCACGCTGTGCAAGCTGATGCCGAACTGCCTGATCATCTCGGATGCGCTCAACCATAATTCGATGATCGAAGGCATCCGCCAGTCCGGCTGCGAGCGCGTCGTATTCCGCCACAACGATGTCGCCCATCTCGAAGAGATCCTGAAGGCCGCCGATCCTGCACGGCCGAAACTGATTGCCTGCGAGAGCCTCTATTCGATGGATGGCGACGTCGCGCCGCTGAGCGCGATCTGCGATCTCGCAGAGAAGTACAATGCCATGACCTATGTGGACGAGGTCCATGCCGTCGGCATGTATGGCCCACGGGGCGGCGGCATTGCGGAGCGCGATGGAGTCATGCATCGCATCGACGTGCTCGAAGGCACCCTCGCAAAGGCTTATGGCTGCCTCGGCGGTTATATCGCGGCCAGCAAGGACATTGTAGACGCCGTGCGCTCCTATGCGCCGGGCTTCATCTTCACGACAGCACTGCCGCCGGCAATCTGCTCGGCAGCGACTGCTGCCATCAAGCATTTGAAATCGTCGACCTGGGAGCGCGAGCGCCATCAGGACCGTGCGGCGCGCCTCAAAGCTGTGCTGACATCGGCCGGCATTCCGGTGATGTCCACCGATACGCATATCGTGCCGGTCTTCGTCGGCGATGCCGAACTGTGCAAGAAGGCCAGCGATCTGCTGCTGGAAGATCACGGCATCTATATCCAGCCGATCAACTATCCCACCGTCGCCAAGGGCGAAGAGCGCCTGCGCATCACCCCGTCGCCCTATCATGACGACGTGCTGATCGATCATCTCGCGGAATCGCTGCTGCAGGTGTGGGACCAGCTCGGCATGCCCCTGCGCGCCAAGGCGCTGGCGGCGGAGTAACGATGGCCTGTAGGGTGGGCAAAGCGTAGCGTGCCCACCTCACCAGCCGTGCACTTGAAGGTGGGCATGCTACGCTTTGCCCACCCTACGGCTTCGGAGCTTCCCTTTGGACATCATCTGGAAAGGCATTCTCGGCGGCCTGCTCACCGCGCTGATCGCTTTCCTGTCCAAGCGCGGCAACACGCTGCCGGGCATCCTGCCGCTGTTCCCGACCTTCGCCATCATCGCTTTGGCTATCGTGGGTGCCAAGGGCGAGACATCCGGCTTTCGCGAGGCGCTTCTCGCCGGCGCCAAGACGATCCCGGCCTATCTGGCCTTTCTCGGCGCCTGTTACCTCGCCATCGGCGTGATGGATTACCGGCTGGCCATCGCCACCGGGATTGCCGCCTGGCTGGTGGTGATTTTGATCAGCTTTTACGGATTGCGCGCCATCTCGTA
>CALRZK010000141.1:0-7312 GCA_943372615.1 Bradyrhizobium ivorense
CTTCGACGTCGACCTCTTTGTCATCGGCGGTGGTTCTGGCGGCGTCCGCGCCGCTCGCATCGCCGCCGGTTACGGCGCCAGCGTGATGGTCGCCGAGGAATATCGCTTCGGCGGCACCTGCGTGATCCGCGGCTGCGTGCCGAAGAAGCTGATGGTCTATGCCTCACATGTGTCGCGCGAGATCGACGATGCCCGCGGCTTTGGCTGGACCATCCCGACCGCAAACTTCGACTGGCCGACTTTCATTGCCGCCAAGGACAAGGAAATCGCGCGGCTCGAAGGCATCTACACCACCAATGTGGAAAAGCCCGGCGCCAAGACGGTCAAGGCACGCGCCGTGTTCGAGGACCCGCATACGCTGAAGCTCAGCAATGGCGAGACGGTTCGCGCAAAGAACATCCTGATCGCGACGGGCGGAACGCCGAGCCACGGCCCGGATATTCCCGGCATCGAGCATGTGATCTCGTCCAACGAGGTTTTTCATCTGCCGGAGATGCCGAAGCGCATCGTGATCCAGGGCGGCGGCTATATCGCGCTCGAATTCGCCTGCATCTTTGCCGGGCTCGGAGCAGCAGTCACAGTCGTTTATCGCGGCGACAATATCCTCCGCGGTTTCGATGAAGACGTTCGCGCCCATGTCCGCAAGGAGATGGAGAAGCAGGGCATCACCATTCTCACCGGCTGCACCGTGAAGGCCGTGGACAAGAACCGCCACGACTTCTGTGCGCATCTCTCCGATGGCGCGAGCATTTCGGCCGATCAGATCCTGTTCGCCATCGGTCGTCACGCCAATACCAAGGGCCTCGGCCTGGAGAAGGCCGGCGTGAAGTTCAAACACAGCGACGGCTCGATCATCGTCGATGAATTCTCGCAGACCAATGTCCCGCATATCTATGCGGTGGGCGATGTCACCAATCGCGTGAACCTCACGCCGGTGGCGATCCGCGAGGGCCATGCCTTTGCCGACACCGTGTTCGGGGGGAAGACCGTGAAGGTCGATCACCGCAATATTCCGACGGCGGTGTTCACCCAGCCGGAAGTCGGCACGGTCGGCATGACCGAGCATGAAGCGCGTGCGAAATTCACGCATGTCGATATCTACAAGACCGATTTTCGCGGCATCAAATCGACCATCTCGGGCAGCGACAGCCGCGTGCTGATGAAGCTGATCGTCGATGGCTCCACCGATGTGGTGGTCGGTTGCCACATCGTCGGCCCGGAAGCGGCGGAGTTGATCCAGATCCTCGGCATCTGCATCAAGCTGAAAGCGACCAAGGCGGATTTCGACGCCACGGTGGCCGTGCATCCGAGCGCTGCGGAAGAGTTGGTGACGATGCGCACACCGACCGCGCGTTACGTGCGCGAGGCGGCGGAGTAGGGGATTCCTTCGCCCCGCTTGCGGGGAGAAGGTGGCCCGGCGAAGCGCAGCGTAGCCGGGTCGGATGAGGGGGACTCTTCACATACTCGGAGTAAATGGACCGTCCCCCTCACCCTCTCATCACATGCTCCGCATGCGATGAGCGACCTCTCCCCGCAAGCGGGGAGAGGTTAAGTCAGCTCAGAAGTTCCCGATCGCCGAGATCCGGAACGTCCTTGGCTGGCCCGGCGACAGATTGTTGTTGCCGTCCGCCGACGCCCAGTAGCCCTTGTCGAAAATGTTCTCCACGTTGAGCTGCAGCTTCCAGTTCTGATTGATCTTCGCATAGACCGCCGCATCGAAGCGCACGAAGCCCGGGAGCCTCACGCTGTCATCCGACGAGGCGTAGGAGTTCGAGAAGTAGATCATGCCCACGGCGGCCGCCCAGATCGGATCGATCTGCACCTTGTTCCACCACGAGAACTGATTGTAGGGCACGAGCTGCACGCGATTGCCGGCGAGGATGGTCGCCGACGTATCGCTGGTCACGCGCGCATCGGTATAGGCATAGCCCACCGTCGACTGCCAGATATCGGTGACATAGCCGTTCAGCGTCGTTTCGAAGCCGCGGATGCGGTTCTTGCCGGACAGGAAGAAGGTGCCGTCGCCATTCGGATTGGCCAGCGGCACATTGCTGCGGTCGAGCTGATACACCGCCGCAGTGTATTGCAGGCGCGGCAGGATGTTGTACTTCACCCCGACTTCCTTGTTGTCGAACTTCTGCGGATCGAGCAGCACGGTCGAAGACGACAATGCGCTGAACTGATCACCGGATGCCGGCAGATACGAGATGCTGTAGCTGCCATAGACTGAGAGGTTGTCGATCGGCTTCACGATCACGGCCGCGCGCGGCGAAAGCTTGCCGTCAGTGCGGCTGCGCGTGATGCCGGTGTTCTGGTCCGTAGCCTGCAGATCGAAATTGTCATAGCGCACGCCGGCGATCACTTGCAGCCAGCGGGTGATATCGATCTGGTCCTGCACATAGCCGGACGCGATATTGAGTCGGTAGCGGCTGTTGGCGTCGGTGGCGATGTGCTGGAAGGTCACCGGCCCGAGATAGGCGCTGTCGAACGGATTGGCGGCGATGGTGTTGCTCAGCGTCCCGCCGGCACCCGGGAAGAAGCCAGTGTTGCGGAAGGAGAGACCGCTCTGGCGACCGAATTCGGTGCCGAAGGCGAGCGTGTGGAAGACCGGACCGGTCCAGGTCTTGTAGGTGAAATCGGTCTGGTTGAAGATGTTTTCGCGGTCGGTGGTGTTGTTATAGGCCGCACGGTTGAACGATGTATCGGTCGTGTTGACCGCACCCGACAGCGTGCCGTTGCCAGGATAGATGTTCTGATAGCCGCGCTTGAAATTCGCATACATCGTCGCGTTGCGAACCGTCAGCCCGTTTTCGAAATCATGGTCGATCACGCCCGACACGCGATTGAGATCGACATAGGACTGGTTCAGGCCGGGCGCGCCATAGAACGCGGTGAGGTCGCCGCCCGGCGCAAAGGGCAGCGCGGGATTGAAGCGGGTCGAGGAGGGCGCCGTGTTGCTCAGTGCCTGCGAAGGATTGCCGCGGTCGGCGGTGCGTTCGTCGTGATAGAGCTCATAGTCGAGCTTGATTTTTGTGGTGTCGTTCGGCGTGAAGGCCACGCTCGGATTGAGGCCGTAGCGCTCCAGCTTGCCATATTGGCGGAATGTGTCCGAGCCCTCATACATGGCGTTGAGGCGCACCGCGACGTCGGGATTGACGGCCTGGCCCGCATCCAGCGTGAAGCGGCGATCGCCGTAGGAGCCTGACTGTAGCGTGGTCTGATAGACGCGCTGGCCATCGGCTTCCTTCAGCGTGCGATTGACGAGACCGCCGCCGGCGCCGCGGCCGAAGATCAGCGCGCTCGGTCCCTTCAGCACTTCGATGCTCTGCGTGTTGTAGAGATCGCGGAAGTACTGCACGTCATCGCGAAAACCGTTGACGAAAAAGTTGGCGCTGGAGTCGACGCCGCGGATCACCAGTTCGTCGCGATTGCCTTCGCCCTGATGGATGGCGACGCCGGGGACGTAGCGCGTGACGTCGGTGACGCTCTGGAAGTTCTGGTCCTGGATGTACTCTTTCGTCAGCACGCTGATGGACTGCGGAATGTTCAGCAGCGGCGTGTTGGTCTTGGTCGCGGTGGAGGTCGAATTGGCATAGATGCCGACGGTGCCGGTGCGGACGTCATGCGGCTGGTTGAAAGCCGGCACGGGCTTGGCAGGCGCTTCGGGCTGCCGCGATGCGGTGGTGCGGCGGCGCGCGGTGGTGGTCGCGCGCTGGGTGGCAGCTGTCCGACGCGAGCGCCTGGCGGCGGTGGGGGCATCCACCGTGACCGGCGGCAGCGACGAGGCGCCCTGGCGCTCTGTTGCGGTCTGGGCTTGGGCCTGCGGCGTGACCAGTAGCGTCAAAGCGAGCGCACTGGCCGACAGCAACGTCGCACGTGTCAGCGTTTTTGTGAGTGATGGTGTGTTGTTGTCCTGACGCATGTGTCGCTCCCCAAAGGCCCCTGTACAAATTGTCGCACCCGTAAGTGCTTGATCGCTCATGGGGGAGGAGAGGCCGGCGCGTAAAGACCAGGGCGCACAACTAAATTTGTTCGCGGGCTGGGAATAAAACGGGAAGTGTGTCGTCTGGAATGAATCTAAAAAGACTGCGACGAAAAGTCACTGAAATATCGATGTTTTTCGGTTGACGCAGGATGGCGGCCGCCGTCTGCGCCGTGGAAATGCTTCGACATATTCTAAGTTTGGAGGGCGGGCAAAGCGACTTGTCCGCCGTGCGCAAAGCGCGACGGTGTAAGCGTGCCCAACTTCCAACGCACGGCTGGGAAGGGTGGGCACGCTGCGCTTTGCCCACGCTACATGTCAGCGCCAATCCTTCTTATCCATTGATGCAATCACACCAGTTCAAGCCGCAGTGTTCGTCCAACGATCCGCGCGGCGCGCTGCAGGGTTGATATCGTCACATTGCCATCTTTCGGATCGAGCAAACGACTGACCTGACTGCGACTTGTATTCATGCGCTCGGCCAAGCGTTTCCGTGAAACCTTGCCGTCCTTCATCGCCTCGGCAAGCTGCCAGGCGAGAACTTCCTTGATCGCAGCGGCCTCGAATTCCTCAAGCCGACCGTCTTCCTTGAGAACATCGTCGAGCGTCGTCAGCTTTGCGGCCGAGCGCGGCGAGGGCTTTTTTGTCACTGTGCGAACCTTCTTCATGGTTCGAATTCCTTCTTGCGGCGGCGGGCCAATGACAGTTCGTCGTCGGGTGTCTTCTGCGTTTTCTTGATGAAGCCGTGAAGCACCACGATACGGGTGGCCAATACACAAAACAGGACGCGGGCGATGCGGTTGCCGGGCAGGTTGGTCCGAACCTCCCACAGTCCATCACCCATCGCCCGGCACAATGGCATTCCGACCGGCCACCGATATGCACCCGCATGAGATCGAGGCCGATGACATTTCGATCAACCTCATCCAGGCCGCGTAGCCAGTCGCGCACGACTTCCGAACCGCTTCTCGTTCGGTAGAAAACCACCGGCATCTTCGGAGGCGTCGCGGCCATAGTGACCTATATATGGTTCATGCACCAAACAATGTGCAGTTAGGCAAATTTTCGGTCAGTTACCGAAGAATGATCCTCGGTTTGTAGGCCTGTAGAGTGGGCAAAGCGCAGCGTGCCCACCTTCACCAGCCGTGTACGTGAAGGTGGGCACGGCACAAGCGCGCCTTTGCCCACCCTACCGATCAGCGTTCAATCGTCCATCTGCAACCATTCCGCCGCTCCGCGCCACAGCGTGTCGCGATGCTCGGGCCTGAAAAATCCGAAATGTCCGATCTTCTCCGAGCCCGCCTCGATCGGCCGGATGCTGTCGATATCCGGCTTGATCGAGGTGAAGCCCGCACACAGCATCTCCACCGCAGCGCGCGTCGCCCAGGGATCGTCGGTAAAACTCAGCGCCCGCAACGCGCCGCGATAGCGCGGGAAGTTCGCCAGCGCGCGCAGCTTGCGGTCGTCGAAGAAGTAGTTGTCGCTGGTGACCCATTTGGCCCATTCGAGAAACACGTTCTTCGGCAGATCGAGGCCGAGCCCGATCTTGCCGGGCGCATAGCCCATCAGCTCGGCCAGCGTTGGCCCGATGAATTTCATCAAGGCATAGATGCGGTAGTTCTCAGGCGGCGTCATCAGCCGCCATGTGCCGGCCTGCGCGGCCACGAGCAGCGCGCGCGAGACTTCCGCATTGTTCGGGATCAGCCCGAGCGCCTGGCCGCCGAAGGAATGGCCGACAAAGCCGAGCGGCAGCTTGTAGCGCTCGCGCATCCAGTCCACGGCCGACGCCACATCGAGCGCCGCCCAATCCGCCATGGAGGCCCTGAAGCCGCGCAGGGAAGTTGTGCCTTTGGGGCGGGAATCGCCGGTGCCGCGATAGTCATAGGTCAGTACCGCGCAGCCGCGGGAGGCGAGATAGCCTGCAAAACCCTTGTAGATTTTCCGTGGCACGGCAGTCGCCGAATTGATCAGCACCGCGTGGGTTCGTGGCCCGCGCGGCAGATACAGCGTCGCACCCAGCGCAAACCCGTCACTCGCCACAATCGTGATGTCGTCGGAAAATGCGTCATCGGGCGACGCGTCCGGCAGTCTCATCCTTTAGTTCCCCAGTCAGCACCTGCAGCAAATGCGAATTCGATTGCCGGTGCAAGGGCTTGGCGCGCATGGCCGGGGCCGGGGAGGTTGGATTTCCAACTGGCGATCCCTACATGGGCCATGTATAACGCGGCCTCCGTCGCCACCTAAGGCGCGGTTTTCAGGAGACAATTTCATGTCCGAGCGGTGGACACCCGAGAGCTGGCGGTCAAAACCCGTCATGCAGATGCCGGAATATCCGGATGCAAAGACCCTGAGCGACGTCGAGGCGCAGCTCGCCACGTTTCCGCCGCTGGTTTTTGCGGGTGAGGCCCGTAACCTGAAGAAGCAGCTCGCCCGCGTGGCCAACGGCGAGGCTTTCCTCCTGCAGGGCGGCGATTGCGCCGAATCCTTCGCCGAGCATGGCGCCAACAATATCCGCGACTTCTTCCGCGCCTTCCTGCAGATGTCGGTCGTGCTGACCTATGCCGGCGCGCTGCCGGTGGTGAAGGTCGGTCGTATCGCCGGCCAGTTCGCCAAGCCCCGCTCGTCGCCGATCGAGAAGGCGAACGGACAGGAGCTGCCGAGCTATCGCGGCGACATCATCAACGATATCGCCTTCACGGCGGAATCCCGCGTGCCGGATCCGCAGCGCCAGCTGATGGCCTATCGCCAGTCGGCAGCGACACTGAACCTGCTGCGCGCGTTCGCGAGCGGCGGCTTCGCCAATCTCGGCAGCGTGCATCAGTGGATGCTCGGCTTCCTCAAGGATTCGCAGCAGTCGCGCCGCTACAAGGAACTGGCCGACCGTATCTCCGACGCGCTCAACTTCATGCGCGCCTGCGGCCTCGATCTCGAAGCCCATCCGGAGCTGCGCTCGACGGATTTCTACACCAGCCATGAAGCGCTGCTGCTCGGCTACGAGCAGGCCTTCACCCGCGTCGATTCGACCACGGGCGACTGGTACGCGACCTCCGGCCACATGCTGTGGATCGGCGACCGCACGCGCCAACTCGACCATGCGCATGTCGAATATTTCCGCGGCATCAAGAACCCGATCGGCCTGAAGTGTGGTCCGTCGCTGAAGGCTGATGAGCTGCTGAAGCTGATCGATATCCTGAACCCGGATAACGAGCCCGGCCGCCTGACCCTGATCAACCGCTTCGGCCATGAGAAGGTCGGCGAGCATCTGCCGGGCTTCATCCGCGCGGTGCAGAAGGAAGGCCGCAAGGTGGTGTGGTCGTGCGATCCGATGCA
>CALRZK010000142.1:0-7296 GCA_943372615.1 Bradyrhizobium ivorense
CCGGGAAATCGCGGCGAAGGAGAGGTGCTCCGCGGCCGAGTTGGCTACCCGCGTTCTGAGCAGGCAGCAGCACTTCAACTATTCGTCGGCCTTGCGGGTATTCGTGCTCGACCATTTCAGGAAGAAGGATCCTGATCCCGAGTGAGATCGGAAGGCGCGACCCTTTGGAGCCGCGCCCCGGACCTGTGAGCTACGACTTGCCGTGCTGCCAATGCGCTGTGACGTCGTCACCGGACTTGTTCAGGTGAACATGCTGGTCGACGTGGTCGATCCACTCCGTCGGAATAACATGGTGATGCTGGCCATCCGGCGAAGTCGCCTTGGTGAGCTTGATCTTGTCGGGGCCGTCCATACGATCGACCTTTCCGACCACCTGCTTGTCGGATGAGATCACGTCCATATGCTCTTTGATCTGCGTCGTATCGACCATGATGGCCTCCTTTGGTTGAGGCTCATGTAACGACTTCGAAGCTGCAAGGTTGCGGACGAATCGGGGGAATAGCTGATTGTGAGGGCGGCGACGTGCGCCGCCCTCGGTCGTCTTAGAACGCGACTTGCGTGCGCATCGCGAAGACGTTGTAGCTGGCGCCCGCGTCGAGCCCAGCCGCATTGATCTTGTCGACGCGGCCATTGATCCAATTGAACATGAAACGCATGTTCTGATTTACATACCAGTTCAATCCGACGGTGGTGTTCTTGAGTTCGCCGCCGCGGACGTTCAGGTCATTGAGGTTCGCTGAGCTGTAGCGGACCGCCAATTCCCAAGCGCCGTAATCGCCGATCGCGAAATTCACCGGGCGCTTCGGATTGATGCCGCCGAACGAGCCCGACGTCTCGCTGTACTTGTGCTGCTCGCCGGTGAGAACGTAGCTTGCCTGGCCGTAATAGCCGTTGAAGCTCAGGTCGCCGAGACCGTTGGTGCGCTGCACGGCGAAGTCGAAATATTCACCCTGTGCCATGAAGCTGCCGAACTGCGCGGCGGCTTCACCGCTGAGGACGCGCGCACTGTCGACGTTCTGCATCGTGCCGGTGTTCAGCAACGCGTTCGACGCGGGATCGATGCGGACCTCAATGCGGTCGCTGAGACCCAGCGTGCTATTGGTCGGGCCGCCCGGTTGAGCGAGATACAAGGCGTCGAAGCCGACCAGGATCGTGCCGACTTCGTTGCGCATCGGCAGACCGATCGCGCGGAAGGTGGCGCCGAGCGGCTGCGGCTGCGCATGGTTGACGGTGGTGGTGCCGGTGGTCGGGCCGGTCACGTAGGCGCCGATCCAGTGGCGTTCGCCATAGGTGTAGCCACCGAACGCGGAGCGGAAGTCGCCAGCGGCGATGCCGGTCGCCATCGCCTGCGGAGCGGCGCGCTCCATGAAGAGACCGTTGTTCGAGCTGGTCGCCTGATCGAGCGTGTAGGGTACGTCGATGTAGCCGCCCTGGATGACCAATCCCTTGACACCCTTGTACGACACGTAGGCGTTGTTGAGGACCGCCGCGCCGTCGGTGGTGCCGCCGGCGTCGAAGATCAGGCCGTATTCCCAATCCTTGTTGAAGACGCCGATGACGCCGAGGCGCGCGCGGCGGGCGTTGATGCCGTCGTTGAGCGACTGCGGTGCGGTTGCGGCCGAGTTCGGGGTGTAGGAGTAGGCGCCGGCGTCGAAGTGGAGACGACTGGTGACGGCGACGCAGTTGAGACCGTCCGCGGTGCAGAACGTCGGACGATTGCCGGGCATCTTCAGCGTGGCATCGAGGAAGGGAACGGCTTTCTTGTGCATGGCGGCGTTGGCGTTGGCGAAGTTGGCCTGGACCGTGTCGGCCTGCTTCTGCGTGTGGTTCGCCTGCTTCTGGACGTTGTCGAGCTTCTTCTCGAGCGCGCGAAGCTGCGCCTTCAGCGCGGCGATCTCGCCGTCGCTTGCCGACTGCGCGTGCGCCTGGCCGGCGCCGAGCGCGCCGACGACGGCGACCGTCGCGAGAAAACCCTTGGTGACGAAATTCATGGAGTAGTGCCCCTGTATAGGCAAAGCTTCGCGCTCGCCGCGAATTGATTCACGGGCGGATGCAGGCCTTGCGGTGATGTGTTGACGAAGGTCGGATCGATACTCGCGTAGCAGCGATTCGAATCTTCAGGCGAGCCGTCTTGCGAGCTCGCGGGCACCGTAGGGACGGTTTGCGACAGTTCAACTAAACCCGCATCGTCGTACGATCGAAGCTGTGTGCGTGTCGCGCTTTCACCATGATGAAAACCGCATATGTAGTTCGTCGATGAAAATCTATGATTTTATTATCGGTTTTTATCGACGAGTTCGAGGTGAAAGCGAGTGGAGAAGCCGCGTTTTGTTAGTTGCCAGCGCTGAGTGATGCGCGAATGAGACATCTCAAGGATTCGTTTGATACATGCGGAACGCACGGTCGATCTTCGCATTCGTCCAGTGCATTTCAATCGAGGAGAAGAAGATGCGTAAACTCATTCTGGCGATCGCCGCCGTCGCCACGTTCGGTCTCGCGGTCCCGACGTTCACGTCGCAGGCTCAGGCGCAACACGGCGGCGTCGTGGTGCAGGGGGGCGGTCACGGTGGTGGTGCCTGGCGCGGCGGCCACCGCGGCAATCGGCCCGCAATGGTGCGGCGGGGACATGGCGGGCCACGCATGATGGTGGCGCCCGGCATGGGACGTCACGGTGGGCCGGCGCGCCATGGTGCGCCGCGCATGCATCGTCGCTACTGATCGCTGTCGAGATACGAAAGGCCCCTTCGGGGGCCTTTTTTTGCTTCGGGAGAGAGGCCGTCGATGAACTCCGATTTCTGAATCGTAGGAGTATTCCGCATACCCGCTTCCACATGCAGCGAGGGCCGGCCTCGCTGCCGGCCCTCGCTGCGCTGATCGATCTGCAGGCGGGATCAGTGGGTCTTCATGCCGCCTTTGGTCTGGCCGTCGCCGTCCTTCGTTGCGGCGCCGCGATTGACGTTCGTGGAGTTGTCCGGCGAGCGCATGTTCGAGCCACTCGTCTTGCCGTTCTCGATGGCGGTGCGATTGGGATCCTGCATCGGTTGGTTGGTCGTGCCTGCGGGAGCGCTGGGCTGCCGCATGTTCTCTCCAGTCGTCTGAGCGAAGGCTGCCGTCGACATGAACGAGACGACTGCGGCTGTGATTGCGATCTTCTTCATTGCGAGTGCTCCGTGGTTGGTTCGCACTTCGCCAATCGACACCGTCTGGACTCGTTCCCGCGGCGTTAGGTCTCTGGTGTCTGCCGTTCAAACGAAAAGGGCCCCGTCGCGTGACGGAGCCCTCGGCGATGCGACGGACGACTTCAGCGATTGCCGCTGTTGCCATTCGACGGCATGACGCCGGTGTTGCTAGTGCTGCCTAGCGAGTTTGTCGCCGGCGATCCGGAAGGGTTGCCTGTGCCGGAAGTGTTCGAACTAGAGGAGGGCGCCGAGGTCATGCTGTTCGCGCCGGTGTTGCCAGAGTTCGTGCCGCCAGTGCCGCCGATGCCGCCCGAACTGCCGCCGGACGTTGCAGACGATGCTGCGCCTCCGCCGGCGCCACCGCCCGCACCGCCTCCGGCACCACCACCCCCTCCGCCGCCACCACCGCCTTGGGCGAAGGCTGATCCGGACAGAGCGATGACCGCGGCGGTGACGAGTGCTGTCTTCTTAATGTTCATGTAGGTCTCCATGACTGTCGTTTGCAGCAGACGAACGAGACGATGCACGCAACGTTCCTTACGCCATGGCAATGAGAGCGACGCAGTTCGTGCGAGACCTTTTGCTTACTGGTCGAATGTCGCGGCCCGCTCTACGGTCGATGAAGACCGACACGAGGCGCCAGTGCGATGATTGATAACAAGGATCTCATCGACGAGGTGCGCCGCCACCTGGCCAGCGCTCCGAGCAACGCCATTGTCGATACGTTCGCATACGCGAACGCGATTGAGGGCGCGTTTCAGTCCCCTCTGCGGGAGATCCAGGAAGTCATCCGGCGCGAAGCGCGCGATCTCGGCGTGGCCTGCACGTAGTGTCTCAGAGCCGAAGGGGGGCCGTTCTCCCGTCCTTCTCGAGTTCCCAGCAGGCGGTCCATTCGCCAGACCGTCGTTCCAGCACCAGATAGTTGCGCTGCGAGATGTAGATCGACGTCCTTCCCGGTAGCGGATGCAAGCGAATGGGCTTGCCCGGCACCGGGGTCTCTCCGAGCCGTGCCAGAAGATCGAGCGCCAGCGCGTAGGCGACGGTCGGGGCGGGATGCGATATGCCGGAAGCGACCAGTTGGTGCATCGGTGCCGGTGCCGTGTCGAAGGTTGCGCGGGTCGCCAGGTGGATCTCACCTGAGAGCAGGGTGACAGGCGTCGCCGGGTTGCGATGAACCTCCGCGAGGCGCTCTAAAAAGCGCCGCCATTCGGTGCGGTGCGCGCGGCTCTGCCACTGATCGCGAAGGTCGTCTTCGTACTTGTGCATGTTCGGCAGCAGGTTCAACACGGCTTCCACCCACGACAGGCGGGGGCCGAGAGCGGGGACGCTGGAGAGCAGAAGCACCCGTCCGGTGTCCACTTGCGCCATAGCGACGTCGAACGCGCGCCAGCCTTCCTCGCCCATCACGCGGTTCCAGCGACGTTCAGAGCGCAGGTCTGGAGCGATCACATGCAGGCCTGGCAACTTCAGGTGCCAGGTCAGGCTGGTGCCCGTCTGATCGATGATGCCTTCCGGAAGGTCGTCCGGCTCGCTTCCGAACTGGAAGACGAGGTAGAATTCGCGCGCGATCTCGAACAGCAACCGCCCGATCGGGGCATCGAGCTTCGCCGCGTCCATCGATCCCCATCCGTCGCAGATGTCGTGATCGTCCCAGATGGCGAGGGAAGGGATGCACGCCATCAACGAAGAGCTTTCCTCTTCGCCGAGGACGCCGACATATCGGGCGAAGAAGGCCTGGCGCAACGCGCCGGCGAGTTCGTCGAGTTCGGACTGCGTCGTGCGTACGGTTTCGCCATCTGCCCATCGACGGATCATCGGATGCGCGTCGAGGACTTCGTCGGCATAGATCTGATCGCCGCCGTGAAGGAGCAGCTTGAAACGGCTCGTGGCGTGTTCCTCGGCCAATCGTCGCCACATCGCGTTGCGTTCGCTGCGGTCCCGGCCCCGGTCGCCGGCCTCCTGGCCGTTGCAGGACACGAAGGCGATGCGGAGGTCGCCGTCGAACGCGGTGTCCAGCGCGTAGCTTCGACCGTCGATCTCGTAGGATCCGTCGGAGGATGGCGCGACATCGAAAGCGTAGCGCAGGATGCGCCGGCCATCGCATTCGAGGATGGATGCCGCAGTGACGAAGCGGTCGTCGATGCGGAGCACCGGGAGGGCGGCCGCGAGCGGCATCACCATCAGGGCTACGAGATGGACGCGTCCGTCGCGCAGCCCTTGGAGATAGAGGAGGGGACCGACGATCTCGGTCTTGGAGCGCGTCGAAGGTTCGTCGCCGTCATCGGACTCCCTTCGTCCCGATACATCGATGCCGTTCGTGCTGGTCGCTGCTAATCGTCGCATGCGACGCAGATAGCAACCTTGTACGCATGACGCCAGCGTTTCAAGGCTCGTCGATGCGAATGTTAGGATGAGCGAAGTGTAGTAGCGGAGATGTTAGCTCGATGGAGATGTATAATGAAATCATCGATGTTTTCCGCTGTGTTTTTGCAACACTCGATGGTGTCGCGCGATCGTGATGGTGCTTCGGATCTTTCGCTGGAAACAGCGCGTGTCGTCGGCATTGGTCATCGCTGGGAAAACAAAGGATTCGAAATGAAGAGTTGGATAAGCGCTGCTGCATTGACGGCCACGATCGCGTTCTCGGGCGCGTTCATAAGCACCGGTGCCGTCGCAGCGGCGCAACAGTCGCAGAAGATCCCGACGTCGGCGAAGAGCAAGGCGACCGATGTCGGAGCAAGCCGACGTCATCATCGTTCGCATCGCCATCACGCATATCGCGGGCATCATCGCATGTACGGGTCGGGCTACGCCCGTCAGTACCGATCGCAGTATCTGCAGCCGGCTTACTCGGGCTACGACTACGGCGGTTGGCAGCCGGCCTATTACGGTAGCGGCTACTACGGCGGCTACGGCTATGGCGGCTACGGCAGGCCGTTCGGATTCGGCGGCATCGGTTTCGGTCGTGGGTTCGGCCATCACGGCTTCGGGCACGGCGGGTTCGGTCACCACGGTGGCTTCGGACATGGAGGCTTTGGACACGGTGGCTTCGGTCATGGGGGTGGCCACCACTAGATAGCCCGTTGATCGGGAAGGGAGAATTCAGGCGCCTACGGGCGCCTGTTTTGTTTTGCGAGCGACTTGCAACAACTTGACACGAGAACCATCTCGTGGCTCTTGTTGCGAATGAGTTGCACTAGCAAGACAGGACAGAGTGGCCCGATATCGATCGAGCGGGCCTGGATGCTGCCGTCGAATACGACGCTTGCAGGATCTCGGCGCATCTGGGGCGCTGCCATCTGCGCGCTGTTGACGGCGGGCGGCGTGACAGCGTCGGCTGCCGACGACAAGACCATCTACTCGTTGGCCAACCCCACACCGGATCGGCTCATGCGCGAAATGACGACCGATCGTCCGGACATCACCGAGGTGCCGTTCACGGTCGATGCCGGGCGGGTCCAGATCGAGACGACGGCATTCGGGTATGCGCGCTCGCGTCCGGATGCGGATGGGGCGGTGACAGGAGGCTACGAGCTGATGGGGAGCAACATCCGGATCGGCCTCACGCACGATCTGGAGGCGACGATCGTCGTTGCACCTTATGCGCGGCAACGGACCGTGGGTCCCGGCGTCGGCACCGTCGCCTCGGGGGCCGGTGCCGTCGTGCTGCGGGCGAAATGGAATCTTTGGGGGAACGATACCTTCGGCAAATCTAGTTCGACGGCGCTCGCGGTCCTCCCGTACGTGTCGCTGCCGACGGAGACGCACAACGGTGTCAGTCCGGAAGCCCTCGACGGCGGATTACAGACATTCTTTGCCGCTGAGCTGGGCGGCAACTTCTCCTTCGGCATGAATGCGGGCCTCCATTCCGTGAAGAACCTCGATACCGTCGGTCGTCATATGGAGACGACCGCATCCGCGACGCTCGGCTATGCATGGACGGAGAAGTTCTCGACCTACGGCGAGGTCGCAGCAAGGGCGGGGCTTCGCGAAGGCATGGGCGATGTTGGCTTGGTCGGCGGCGGCATGGCCTACCGGATCACCAAGGACGTCCAGTTGGACTGCGGCGTGAATTTCGGGGTGACGCCCGCGTCCCCGCGCTACAGTCCCTTCGTCG
>CALRZK010000143.1:0-7294 GCA_943372615.1 Bradyrhizobium ivorense
ATAGGCCTTCATGTCGGCGATGCTGGTCTGCGTCCATTCCGCAGGTACAACGGGCGCCGGCATATTGGCAGCGAATTCGTCGGTGCGTGCGCGCAGCGCGTCGACCCCGCCCTTCTTCACCGCGACCGAGGTGATGACGGGCACGCCGAGCGCCGCCGACATGGCATCGACATCGATGGTGATGCCGCGGCGCGTGGCGATATCGAACATGTTGAGCACCACCAGCAGCGGACGGCCGGTGCGCTTCAATTCGAGGATCAGCCGCAGCGTCAGCCGCAGATTGGTGGCGTCGGCGATGCACAGCACGAGATCGGGCGGTGTCTCGCCCGGACGTTTGCCGAGCACGACATCGCGGGTGATGATCTCGTCGGGGCTGCGGCCACGCAGCGAATAGGTGCCGGGCAGATCGAGCAGCGTGACCTGACGGCCCGCGGGCGTGACGAAGGCGCCCGACTTGCGCTCGACGGTGACGCCGGCATAATTCGCGACCTTCTGGCGGCTGCCGGTGAGGCTGTTGAACAGCGACGTCTTGCCGCTGTTGGGAACACCGACCAGCGCGAGATTGAAACGTTCGCCGGTCACGTCTGAAATCGTCATTTTACGAGAACTGCCGTTTTTACAAGAATAGCCATGGCTTCGCGACGGCGCACGGCGATCGTGATGTTATCGACGCGAACGGCGATCGGGTCCTGCTTGATCGCGCCCTGATGCAGGATCTCGACACGTGCACCTTCGGTGAAGCCCATCTCGATCAGATATTGTTCGAGCTCATGCGATGACGCACTCGCGGCTTCGGGATGCAGCGCAACGATGGTGCCGATGAAGCCGCGCGGAGCTTCGCCAAGGCGCATATGGGGATCCGCTGTTGCGGATGAAGATGTCATGGGCGTCGTCATGCCGGACCTTGTCGAGCAGCCATCAAGTCAGGTCAAGACATACCGAAGTTTGCGATTAGAACCGTTATAAATAGGGCTCTGCGACAATCCGTCGGCTCACAATGGCGTCATGAAGCGTTGGCGTGTTGCTCGGTCGGCGCCTGCTGTTGCCGATGTACCAGCTCGGCATAGAGGCCGCCACGTGCGATCAACTCGTCGTTCGAACCTTGTTCGGCGACAATGCCGTCCTTCAGCACGACAATGGTATCCGCGTCACGGATGGTCGAGAGACGATGCGCGATCATGATGACGGTGCGCCCCAGCATCAGCCGCTTCAGGGCTTCCATCACCAGCACTTCGGATTCGGTATCGAGCGCAGCGGTGGGTTCGTCGAGGATCATGATCGGGCTGTTACGCACCACGGCGCGGGCAATACCGATACGTTGGCGCTGGCCGCCGGAAAGTGTATCGCCGCGCTCGCCAACCATGGAGTCATAGCCGTGCGGCATACGGACGATGAATTCGTGCGCGTTGGCGATCTTCGCTGCCTCGACGATTTCGTCCTCGGTGGCGCCCGGCCGGCCATAGGCGATGTTCTCGCGAATGGTGCCGCGGAACAGTACGGTTTCCTGCAGCACATAGCCGACCTGCGAGCGCAACGCCGATAGCTTGTAGTCGTTGACATCGATGCCATCGATCGTCACGCGGCCGGAGCTGGCGTCGTAGAAACGCGGGACGAGGCTGAGCACGGTGGATTTGCCAGAGCCGGTGGGGCCGACAATGCCGACAATCTGGCCAGGCTCGATCTGGAACGAGACGCCATTCAGGATCGGCGCTTCTTCTTCATAGGCGAAGTGGACATTCTCGAATGTGATTTGTCCCCTGGCGCGGCCGGGATCGATGGCATCAGGCTTTTCGATGATGATGTCGTCTGCTGCCAGGATGGTCTGGATGCGCTCCAGGGCCACCGTGGTCTGGGCGATGGAGCTGGTCATCGCCGCCAGATCCTTCACAGGTTTAAAGAACTGCGCGAGATAAGCGAGATACACGGTGAGTGCGCCGGCTGTCATGGTGCCGGCGACGATCAGCGACGTGCCCTTCCACAGCACGATGGCGGTGCAGAATGCCACCACGATGCCGACCACGGGGGACAGCAGCGATTTGACGCGCCGCGCCTGCATGGCGGCATCGACTGTGGCATGGCTGGCGGCTTCCAGCCGCGCCAGCTCAAGATCCTGACGGCCGAAGGCGGTGACTGAACGGACCGAGCCGAGGCCTTGCTGAACGACGGCGACGATCTCGCTCTGCCGCTGCCGCACAGTGCGGGTCACTTCCTTCACGGCCTTTTTCAGATGCATCACGAAGACGAGCAGGAACGGCGTGATGGCCAGTGCGATCAGGGTGAAATCCCAGTCCAGCCAGAACATCAGTCCGATCATGAAGAAGATGGTGATGATATCGACCAGGATATCGAGCGTGGACGACGAGGCGAAGCTCTGCAGCGTCGTGACGTCGGTGGTGATGGTGGAGATCAGCGCGCCGCTCTTGGCGTGGTCGTAATAGCGCAGCGATAGCCGGTGCAGATGGGCATAGATGCGGATACGGAGGTCGTTGGCGACCCATTGGCCAACCGAGGTCGAGTAATAATTATCGATATAGGTGGCAGCGGCACCGACCACTGCGATCAGCAGCGTGGCGATGCCCGCGAATAGCGCGACGCCGACTGTGTGGCGGCCGATGCCGTAGTCATGCGCCCAAGCGAGCCAGCCGGGGAGGTGATGGGCGCCCAAGGCATCGTCCAGCACCAGCTTGAGCGGCCACGGCGCGGCGAGGCTGGCGCCGATTTCGACCAGCATGGCCAGGAAGACGATGGCCAGCCAGCCGCGATAGGGCCGCAGCATCTCGAGCACCAGGCGGGTCATGGGAACTATGCCTCCAAAGCCAACAGACCTGGCTCCATCCGGAAGCCAGGCGGGAAGAGCTTAACCGTCTTCGGTTAGCGGACCTTAACTGTAGTCGGATACAGGTCGATTTTGGTCTCACCGATCCCATTTTCTTGTCGCGATACGGGCTGAGCATGAAGAGCATGACCATCGCATTCCCGTTCTGGGGCCGGGTGCTGCTGCTCGCCGGCCTGTTCGGGCTCGTGCTGGGGGCAGGTCTGCTGGCCTGGCGTTATGTGGAGCGGCCAACTACGCTGAATCTGGCTGTGGGCTCGCTCGACGGAGAGGCCGGGCGGACGGCGTCGATTATCGCCAGGCATTTCGCGGACAAGAAATCCTCGATCCGCCTGAACATCGAGCGCTTCGATGACGTGGTGGCCTCAGGCAAGGCATTTTCCGAAGGCAAGGCCGATCTTGCCGTGATCCGCGCCGATGTCGGCGATCTCTCGGCCGCTCGCAGTGTCGCGGTGCTCACCAAGGGAGTGGCGATGCTGCTGGCGCCGCCGGGCTCGCGGATTACGTCGGTCGAGGGGCTGCGCGGGCGCGTGGTTGGTGTCGTCGGTGGCGAGGTCAATCGCCGGCTCGCGCAAGCGCTGACCAAGCAATATGACCTTGGTCGGGCCAATGTCACCTTCAAGGACGTGGCGATCACCGATGCCAGACGCGCCATCGAGGCGAAGGAAGTCGGCGCCGTTCTCGTCGTCGTCCCGCTGACTGAAAAATATCTCACCTACGTCCGCGGCTTGTTCAAGGGCGCGCCGGTGCTGATCCCGATCGACGCCGCAGGTGCCATTGCCGATGCCGATGGCGCCTATGAGAGTTTCGATATCCCCAAAGGCACGCTGCGTGGTGCACCGCCGGTGCCCGATGATGACGTGACGACGCTTCGCGTCGGCTACTATCTCGTTGCCAACAAGAAACTACACTCGGGCGTGGTGGCAAATCTCACCGGCATGGTGATCTCGGCGCGCCGCGATCTCGTGGCGTCGCAGCCGCAACTCTCCGGCGTCGCTGCCGCCAATACGGATCCCGACGCCTATATTCCCGTGCATCCCGGTGCTGCTGCTTACTACAACGGCACCGAACAAAGTTTTATGGATAAATACGGCGATGACATCTATCTCGCGCCGATGATCCTGGGCGCATTGGCCTCGGTGCTCGCCGCAGCGTGGCGTTTCCTCGGCATTCGTACGCCGGATCATCGCAGTGTTGCCCTGACATCCGTGGATGCCATTCGCCGCAAGATCAGGGAAACCGGCAGCGAAGCCGAATTGAGAGCGATCGAGGACGAGATCGATGACCTGCTCAACCTGCATTTGGCCGCCGCCATTCGCGGCGATGACAATGCGCTGGATGCGCAGACTTTGCTGTCGGCTGCGCAGCGCCTCGACAATCTGATTCATCATCGACGCGCCGCTTTCGCGAGCGGCCACTTCACACCAAGCCCGCTTCGAGGCTAGACATGCAAGACACCTCGTCTCTGTCCTTGTCAGTCTGCGCCCGGTTCCCTCATCTTGCGAGAGTTCGTTCATGTCGCACACACTGATCGTATTTCCGGACGACACCGCCCAGGCAATCGTCGAGCCGCTGCGCGCTGCCAGGCGCAGCATCAATATCCGCATGTTCCTGTTCACCGATCCAACCCTGCTCGACGAGGTGATCGCGGCAAAGAAGCGCGGCATCCTTGTACGGGTGATGCTCAACCCGGCACGCCGCAGCGGCGAGAGCGAGAATGACGAGACCGCAGCGGCATTGGCTGCAGCCGGTGTCGAGGTGCGCGACAGCAATCCCGCCTTCGCGCTGACTCATCAGAAATCGATGGTGATCGACGACGAGCTCGGCTTCGTGGAGTCGCTCAATTGGGAAACGCGCGACCTCACCGAAACGCGCGACTATGCTGTCACCACCACCAACAAGCTCGAAGTCTCCGAAATGGTGGATTGCTTCGATGCGGACTGGGCTAAGCAGGATTTTGAGCCGAACCCGGATTCGCAATTGATCTGGTGCCCGAACAATGGCCGCGAGCGCATCGGGGCTTTCATCGATGCTGCCGAGGATACGCTGTTCATCCAGAACGAGCGCTATCAGGACACGGACATCATCGAGCGGCTGGTGCGCGCGGTGAACCGTGGCGTCAGCGTCCACATCATGGCGCGGCAACCACACAAGCTGAAGAAGAACAAGCTGATCGAGGGCATCGGCGGCTTGCGCATCATGCATGATGTCGGCGCCAAGGTGCACCGGCTCAATGACATGAAACTGCATGGCAAGATGCTGCTCGCGGACGAGGAGCGGGCCATCGTCGGCTCGATCAATCTGACGCCAGGCAGTTTCGATGATCGCCGTGAGCTCGCGATCGAAACCGATTCACATCATGTCGTGAAGCGGCTCGTGCATACCGCGCGGCATGACTGGGAGCATTCCCGCAAGCTCGACCTGTCGGACGAAGCGGTGAAGGCCGATCTCGAGAAACACGGCATCCGGCAATAGCCGAATGCACTATCCCCGGTTCGGGTAAGTCGGTGGCCGCCGCCGACGTGGCGGAGGCGGTGGGCGGACTTGCGCGCGACGGGCATATTCCGTTGCGAGATTCAGTAGCCGTTCCTTGGCGGCGGGGTCATCGACCTCGCGCGCGAGTTTCTCGCAGCGCTCGGCCTGTTCGCGAAAATAGGCGGCCTCGTCAGGCAACTTTATGGGTTTCCTTCTGAGCGTCTTTGGGCGCGGAGTGATACATGAACATCTCGGACAATTGGTTCTTGAGTTCCAGCACGCGGCCCGAGCTCAAGCCCTGCCGGATGCAGAGCAGGTTCTTGATGGTCGACAATTCCGGCAAATAATATTCCTTCGCCCAGACCAGCCCGTTCGGGATCATCCGGCTAGGAACTGCGGTCAGGCCGATACCGGCTTCGACGGCCGATTTCTTGGCATCATAGTCCTGGCTACTGAAGGCGATGCGATATGAGAGGCCGTGGCGCGTCAGCGTGTTGATCATCCAGTCGTCATTGGTCCAGGTGACGATCGGAATCGGCGCGCCTGGGCTAAGGACGAAATTGCTCGAGCGAACCCAAACCAGCCGGTCTTCATACTCATCGACGATCAACGTCGCCAGATCGGAATCGACGTCGCCGCGCTGATAGAAGCAACCGATGTCGATATGTCCCTCGGTCAATGCCGTGGAGATTTCGTGCGACGTGCCGGCCTGGATGTGGACGTCGCTCAACCGCTGCGATTGTTGCTGGACGAATTGCCGGCTCAGCAGCGAGCTCAGCCCAAGCCGCAATCGCCCCGTGCTGCTGTCGGCGCCGCCGAGCGCCAGCACCTGATCATTGGCTTCGATGATCTTACGTGCCTGCGCGAGGACGAGCTTGCCGAGATCGGTGGCACAGCTTCCATTCGGCGTCTTGCTGAACAGCGAGCCGCCGACGATTTGTTCAAGGCGTTTGATCTGCGAACTCACCGCCGGTTGACTCAGGCCCAACTGATCGGCCGCCTTGGTCAGGCTACCTGCTTCAGAGATCGCAACAACCGTACGCACGATTTCGATGGGAATGTTGTGATGTCTGCGATGCATCGAATCCTCGCCTTAACGTTGTTTCAGCTCAGACTGAGTGTTGCAGTGATTCCCCGCTAATCAAATATCCGTAATTAGTATATGTTATATATTTGATCTTTATGGCATTTCTTCAATTTATGGGGTCATCAGAATCGATGCCAGAAATCGGAAATAGCTACCGGAACCGAATGACGATGACGCGCGTTGCTTCGCCCGCATTCAGTGTCAGCATCGGTGTTGATGTATCAACAACGATCGCATCGCGCTCGCTGAGTGTGACCGCCGATGTCGAACCAGCGACTTCGAGCTGACCTTGTTCGATCACCAGAATCGTTTGCGTAGAAACTATAAAGTCCTGATGCCCCGTGAGCTTGATGCGTTGCACATCGTGACGAAGGGTGTCGCGGCGGCTCATCACATTGAGGTCGACAATCGGACCATCAACCAACGTGGCTGATGTCGGCTGGTCGCCGGGGAAAGCGTGGATCGTGTCGCGATCGATGCGCGTGAGCGGCTGGTCTTTGACAGAAAGATCCAGGCCGTTGCCTTCCAGCACCAGCAGCGTGCGATCAATTGCCGCGAATGACGAGAACGGTCCGTCGCTCGCGACCTGTGCCATGCTGACACGCCAGTCGAAGTCGTCGAGCTTCGCATCTGCCGGATGGATCGCGATCTCCGTTGTCGAGCCCATGCCGTTTTTCCACGGCATGGTTTTGTGATTGGCTGCGCGGAGAATCTTCACGTCCCCTCAGCCCTTCGTATGCAGCGACGGCAGATTGAGGCCGTGCTCATGCGCGCAACCGATGGCGATGTCGTAGCCTGCATCTGCATGACGCATCACCCCCGTAGCTGGATCATTCCACAACACGCGCTCCAGCCGCTTGGCGGCTTCGGGCGTGCCGTCGGCACCGATGACCATGCCG
>CALRZK010000144.1:0-7267 GCA_943372615.1 Bradyrhizobium ivorense
AAAGATCACATCAGATGCACCGCATGGGGTGCGAACAGGCCGATCGCCGTGAAAGCGAGGCCGGCAAGGCCGAGCACGCCCGCGACCCAGGACAGCACCACCATGCCGGTGATGATCGTGGCTGACGCCAGCACGATGCCGATCTGGAACGCCGCCGACGCGACTTCATAGTGATGATAGCGGGCCAGTGCGAGATCGCGCTTGTGCTCGGCTTCCTTGGCGCGGGCGGCGAGCTGCTCAGAGCCCTCGCCCGTCTCCGGCTCGTTACGATAGCGCTGCGCCGTCTTGTTCCAGTCATCGATCTGCTTGGCCAGCGCCGCCTTGGCGGCATCGTCACCGACCGTGCCCATGCTGAGCTTGGCGTGTTCGGCGGTCGCCTGCACCACGGTGCGGCGGACGCTCTTGGCCTGGAAGAAGGCCCAGAGATTCGAGGCTTCGACATTCTTGCTGATCGATTCGGTCTGCGCGCCCTTGCCCAGCGTTTCCGAGAACGCCAGAAACAGAGCCAGCAGCGAAATCAGCAATGCGATCTTCTTGTTAGAGCCCGATGCATGCTCGGCATGCTCCGCGTGCTCCATACTCTCATGCGCGCCCATCAGGTCCCCCAAGGCAAAAGCGATGGCAAAAGCGGCCGAGCTTTGGCCGAACGGATTGTCGCATGCAAGAGCAATGTGGCGATGACACGTTACGCGCGCGGATGAGCCGTCTTATAGACCTCGAACAGCCGTTCGGTATCGATCCCGGTGTAGATCTGCGTGGTCGAAAGCGAGGCGTGGCCGAGCAGCTCTTGGATCGCCCGCAGGTCGCCGCCGCGGGTCAGGAGATGGGTGGCGAAGGAGTGCCGCAAGGCATGCGGGGTGGCGCTATCCGGCAACCCCAATGCGCCGCGCATCCGCTCCATGGTGAGCTGGATGATGCGCGGCGACAGCGGACCGCCGCGGGCGCCGACAAACATCGGCCCTTCCGCCGGTAGCGGATGCGGACACATGGTGGCGTATTCCGCAATCAGCTCCAGCACATTGTGCAGCACCGGCACCATGCGGGTCTTGTTGCCTTTGCCATTGACGATCAGCACGTCGCCCTTGCCCGGCGCCGGCACATCGCGGCGCTTCAGCCCGAGGGCTTCGGAAATACGCAGGCCCGAGCCGTAAAGCAGCGCCATCACGGCGGCATCGCGCGCCCAGATCCACGGATCACGATTCTCGCCGGCGCGCTCGTCGGCATCGGCAAGTCGCTTGGCGGAAGCCATCTGCAGCGGTTTTGGCAAGCTTTTGCCGATCTTTGGTGCCCGGATCGACGACAGGGCACCGACCGAACCAAGCCCTTCGCGTTCGAGGAAACGGGCGAAGGACCGAAGCCCTGCCAACGCACGCATCAGCGATCGACCGGCGATATCATCGCCACGTCGTGCGGCCATGAAGGCGCGGACGTCATTGGCGGCCAGCTTGGCGAATCGCGACAGGCTGACGAGCCCGCCCCAGTGATCGGCGAGAAAGAGCATGAATTGCCGGACGTCGCGCGTATAGGCTTCCAACGTCTTCGGCGACAGCCGGCGCTCGGCGCGCAGATGCGATAGCCAGCGTGTCATCTGCAGCGACAGGTCGGCATCGGCGCAAATCAGCTCGACAGCGGGCTGCTTGGTCTCGGCAGGTGCAGGTTTTGGCTTGGCCATCGAGCGATCCGGCAAAATGAATGCGGCGCAATTATCGCCGCAGGCCGTTTCGCATTGGTAACCGCCAAAACCACTATTCCGGGAACCGCTTCAGCGGCTCGGGCGTCCCTGCCGGCAGGCCGGTCCGTGCGGCATTCATGGTCATGGCGAGGAAGGTGTAATAGCCATTGATCCCGAGCAGATCGATCACGCCCTGCTCGCCGAATTTGGCGACGGCCCTGTTCCAGGTCGGATCGCTGACCCGCTTGGTGCGCTGGATCTCGATGGACATGTCGTAGGCGACTTCCTCATCCTCAGCCATGCCCGCGGGCCGCCGCCCGTCGGCGATGGCGTCGGCAATCTCCTTGCGCAGCCCGGCCTTGATGGCGATGTCATGATGCGCCACCCACTCATATTGCTGGGTCCACTCCCGCGCCGTGATCAGGATGATCATTTCGCTCAGGCGTGGCTCCAGCGCGCTCTTGAAGCGCAGATGGTCGCCCATCGCCTTGGCGCGAAGCATCACTTCCGGGCTGCGAATCAGCGGCACGAACGGCCCGCGGACCTCATAGCCACGACCGCCGGCGAATTCGGCCGCGGCCTTCTTCTGCGCCTCGGTGTATTTCTCGGCCGGAATGGGCGGCATGCGGTCCTGCGCTGATGCTTGCGTGGCCATTAGGCCCAGCGCCAACGTGGCCCCGATCAGTCTTGGGCTCATGGTGTTTCTCCCTGCGCGATCTTGTTCTTGTTAGGCTCGTCGCGAGCGCCACTGGTCCGGGGCGCTGCATCAGCCTAGATTAGGGCCCTGTTCAATTCGAGTCCGATTCCGCCCATGACCTCACCTGCCCGCACCCCAACCGCGACGGGGATCGTCGACGTGCTGGTGCCGGTGGCGCTGGATCACGCCTATTCCTACAAGGTCCCCCGCGGCGTTGACCTCCAGGTTGGTGATGTCGTCACCGTGCCGCTCGGCTCGCGCGAGGTGATCGGCGTGGTGTGGGGCGAGAATGCCAATCCCGATCCGCGCCTGCATAACCGACTGAAGGAAGTCAGCGAAAAGCTCGACGTGCCGTCGCTAAAGCCGGAGTTACGCCAGCTCGTCGATTGGGTCTCCAATTACACGCTGTCGCCACGCGGCATGGTGATGCGCATGACCCTGCGCATGGGCGAACATCTCGGCCCCGAGCGCGTTCGCCTCGGCGTGCGCCTGGTCGGCGAGGTGCCGAAGCGGATGACGCCGGCACGCGCGCGGCTGGTCGAACTGCTGCGCGACGGACTTTTGCGCGGCAAGTCCGATGCAGCCAAGGAAGCTGGCGTCAGCGGCGGCGTGGTCGATGGGCTCGTTGATGAAGGCACGCTGGCCATCGAGGTGATGCCGTCGCCCTTGCCTCCTCCGCCGCCCGATCCCGAATTCGTCACGCCGGATTTTTCGCCGGATCAGGCTGTTGCCGCCGAAGCAATGCGCAAGCTCGCTTCAGGCGGCGCGTTTCAGGCTGCGTTGCTCGACGGCGTCACCGGCTCCGGCAAGACCGAAGTGTATTTCGAGGCCGTTGCCGAGATCATCCGTCGCGGCGAGCAGGTCTTGATCCTGATGCCGGAAATCGCCCTCACCGGGCAATTTCTCGAACGCTTCGCCAAACGCTTTGGCGTGCGGCCGATGGAATGGCATTCCGAACTGACGCCCCGCACCCGGGCACGCAACTGGGCGGCGATTGCCAATGGTACCGCGCATGTCGTGGTCGGTGCGCGCTCGGCGCTGTTTCTGCCCTACGCGAAACTCGGCCTCATCATCGTCGATGAAGAACACGACCAGGCCTACAAGCAGGACGAAGGCGCGCACTATCACGCGCGCGACATGGCGGTGGTGCGCGCCTCCATCGCAAAAATTCCCGTGGTGCTCGCATCGGGCACGCCCTCCGTCGAATCCGAAGTGAACGCGCGAAAGGGCCGCTACCAGCGCATCGCGCTGCCGTCGCGTTTCGGCGGCCAGCATATGCCGCATATCGAAGCGATCGACCTGCGGCGCGAAGGGCCGTCGCGCGGCCGCTTCATTGCACCGCGCCTCGCGGAGAAAATCGTGCAAGCGATCCAGCGCGATGAGCAGGCGCTGCTGTTCCTCAATCGCCGTGGCTATGCGCCGCTCACGCTCTGCCGTGGCTGTGGCCATCGCTTTGCCTGCACCATCTGCGATGCGTGGCTGGTGGATCACCGTTTCCGCCAGCGCCTCGTCTGCCATCACTGCGGTTTCTCCGAGCCGCGCCCGCACAAATGCCCGCATTGCGGCGCCGAGGAATCGCTGGCCGCCATTGGGCCCGGCGTCGAGCGCCTGCAGGAAGAAGCGGCGGACCTGTTTCCGGGCGCGCGCACCATGGTGCTGTCGAGCGATCTCATCACTTCGGTGGAATCCATGCGCGCCGAACTCAACGAGATCGCCGAAGGCCGCGTCGATGTCATCATCGGCACGCAGCTCGTCGCCAAGGGCCATAACTTCCCGCGGCTGAATCTCGTCGGCGTCATCGATGCCGATCTCGGTCTCGGCAATGGCGACCCGCGCGCGGCGGAGCGAACGTTCCAGATGCTCAATCAGGTGATTGGGCGCGCCGGTCGCGAACAGGGCCGCGGCGTCGGCTATCTGCAGACGCATCAGCCCGAACATCCGGTCATGAAGGCGCTGGTCGCCAATGATCGCGAGGCCTTCTACGACAACGAGATCGAATCGCGGGAACGCGCGATGTATCCGCCTTTCGGGCGACTGGTGGCCCTGATCGTCTCCGGCGGCGACCGGCCAATGACGGAGGGTTTCGCGCGCAAGATCGCGGCAACGGCGCCGATCGACGAGCGCATCCTGGTGCTGGGCCCGGCCGAAGCCCCGCTGGCAGTGATCAAGGGGCGCTACCGGTTCCGCCTGCTGGTGAAATCGGCCCGCAACGTCGATCTGTCCGCCTACTTGCGCGACTGGCTCGCTCATGCGCCGAAAGCGACCGGAAATCTGAAGCTCGAAGTGGACGTCGATCCGCAGAGCTTCTTGTAGGGTGGGCAAAGGCGCTCTTGCGCCGTGCCCACCTCCAAGTGTCGTGCGCGTGATGGTGGGCACGCTGCGCTTTGCCCACCCTACAAGGGGACCATGCTATGGTCTGCCGATTGATTCGGGAGACCTATGGCCGTGTCGGCGGACGATCTGAGCGCCCCGCTGGGACAGAAACCTGCGCGCACCAAGCGCCGGTTCCGGCTGCCTGTGACCGGCACCCAGGCCACGGCGGGCGTGCTCGGCACGCTGCTGCTCGGCTTTGCCGGCGTGGCGATCTTCCACAAGGACCCGATGGGCGGCGAGCCCGTCGCCCGTGTCGCCATCAAGCCCCCTGAGACAGCCGCCGCGGCGAAACCCGCTGCCACGCCGCCGGTCGAGATCAAGCACGGCACACCGGACGCCGCCAAGACGGCTGATGCGCCGGGCCAGAAAACGATCACCATCATCGACGGCTCCAGCGGCGCCCGGCAGAATGTCGTGGTCGGCACCGGCGGATCGGAAGATGCATCGCCCGATGCGCCGGCCATGATGGCGGGCATCGACCAGAAACTGCTCGAGCAGTCGCGCTACGGCATGGTGCCCATCGCTGCCGGCGGCCTGAAGCCGGTCAGCGTCTATGCCGCCGGCTCCGAGGCCGAGCGCGCCAAGGCGATGAAGACACCCAGCATCGCCATCGTCATCGGCGGTCTCGGTGTCGGCGCCGCCAAGACGACTGAAGCCATCATGAAGCTGCCGCCGGCGGTGACGCTGGCCTTTACGCCCTATGGCTCGGATCCCGCAAAACTGGTGGAGCGCGCCCGCGCGCAGCGCCATGAGGTGCTGCTGCAGCTGCCGCTCGAGCCGTTCGATTATCCCGACAACGATCCCGGCCCGCAGACACTGCTGGCTTCTGCCACGCCCGAGCAGAACATTGACCGCATGATGTGGCATATGAGCCGCTTCCAGGGCTATGTCGGCGTCGGCAATTTCATGGGCGCCCGCTTCATCGCCACCGATAGCGCGATGCAGGCCATCGCCAAGGAAGCCAACAAACGCGGCCTGGCGCTGTTCGATGACGGCTCGTCCTCGCGCAGCGTGGCGCCCGCTGCGGCGGAAGCGCTGGGCATGCCGTTCGCGCGCGCGGATGTCACCATCGACGCGGCGCCGAATTCGGCCGAGATCGACAAGGCGCTGGCCAAGCTGGAAGGCCTCGCAAAAGAACGCGGTTTTGCCGTCGGCGCGGCCTCGGCGCTGCCGATTTCCATCGAGCGCATAGGCACTTGGGCGAAATCGCTGGAATCGCGCGGCATCATGCTGGTGCCATTGACAACCGCGATCCTGAAATCAAAATCGAGCTAGCGTCGTAAGGCCCGCGGTTCGGATTCGTCGGAACGCAAGACATGGCCTGAGGGGGACGCCAGTAGGCCAATCGGGCCAAGAAAGCATGGAATGACGCGTTACGAAGACCTGCCCTACCGAACCTGCGTTGGCATCATGCTGCTCAATCAGCAGGGCCACGTTTTCATCGGCCGCCGCGCCGGCGGGATCGAGCATGTCGACGAGACGCATGTCTGGCAGATGCCGCAGGGCGGCGTCGATCCCGGCGAAGACACCTGGGAAGCCGCCAAGCGCGAGCTTTACGAAGAGACCAGCGTCAAATCCGTCGAAAAGCTCGGCGAAGTGCCGGAATGGCTGATCTATGACATCCCTCGCACGGTGGCCGGCCGCACCTGGAAGGGCCGCTATCGCGGTCAGCGCCAGCGCTGGTTTGCGATCCGCTTCACCGGCGATGATGCGGAAATCAACGTCCAGCATCCGCCGCAGGGCCACAAGGCTGAATTCGTCAGCTGGCGCTGGGAGCCGATGAAGAATCTCCCGGAGCTGATCGTGCCGTTCAAGCGCCCGGTCTATGAGCGCGTGGTGAAGGAATTCGCCGGCCTCGCGGGCGAATAACCGTGACGACCGACGACAGGCCCTATCGCCCCAATGTGGGCATCGCGTTGTTCAATGCCGAAGGCAAGGTGCTGATCGGCCGCCGGTTCAAGGATGACGGGCCGGAGATCGTCCTGCCCGGCCTGGAATGGCAGATGCCGCAAGGCGGCGTCGATCCCGAGGAAGACCCGCGTGTCGCCATGATGCGCGAGCTCTGGGAGGAGACCGGCGTCACCCATGCCGATTATCTCGGTGAGACCGGCTGGATGACCTATGAATTCATCCCCCATGACGAACCAACCCATCGCTTTGCCGCGTTTCGCGGCCAGCGACAGAAATGGTTCGCGGTAAGATTCACCGGCGATGATGCCGAGGTCGATCCGCTGACACCGCGCAATGGGCAGCCCGCAGAATTCGATGCCTGGCGTTGGGAACGGCTGGATCGCGTGGCGGATCTCGTGGTGCCGTTCAGGCGCGAGGTTTATCGCGCGGTGGCGGCAGAGTTCGCAAAATTCGCCGTGCAGTAGGACATCTCGCCGCAGGGGCCTGTCCTTTCATCGTCGTCTTCGCCTCATACGTCATTCTCGTAACAAACGAGGAATCACACGATGTTCGACCCTAAAAGCCTGCTTGACCAATTCATCGGCGGGCTGAACCAGGTCAATCCCAATCAAGCC
>CALRZK010000145.1:0-7249 GCA_943372615.1 Bradyrhizobium ivorense
CCAGGCCGACTCCAGCGTCATCGTGCCGGCCGGAGCGATCAATGTCACGGCAAGCACCTATGTGCCCGCCACGGTCGGCGCGATTTCCGACAGTCGCGACACTTCGCTGAATGACAGCCGAATCTATATCGGCGAGAACGCAACGCTGAGCGTCGCTGGAATTACCGACGTTTCGCTGGCAATGGACAGCAATATCGTCAAGGCAGAATTGCGCATCAACGAGCTGCGCGACAGTATCCTGTATCGCGACTCCTGGTTGAGCGGGGCGACCGTCAGCATCGACCGGCGCCAAAGCGGCAAGTTCTCGGACGGACCGATGACTGGCGTGCAATGGTTCAAGGACAAGGAGGGCAACTATCAAGCCGGGCGATGGGAAGGCACGTCGCTCGCCGATGTCAGCGGTTGGATCGGAAGCGGCAGCACAACGCTGGGCGAACTCTCGACCCAGGGCGGCAAGATCATGTTGAAGTCGGGCGGTGACATCATCACACGCCCCGGATCTGTCATCAGCGTGGCCGGCGGCGCGGTCTCCTATGCCAGCGGCTATATCGAAACCACCAAGCTGCTGGGCGTGGATGGCCGCGTGTATGATATAGGCGCTGCGACGCCGGACCGGATTTATGTCGGCATTGCCGGCGGTGGCTTCACGCGTACGCACAGCGTTCAGGGAAGTTTCGATCCGCGCCTGACGGAAGTGTGGCGCAGCGTGTTCGACCGTGGCGGTGGCGGACGCTTCGAGCAGGGCTATACCGAAGGCAGGACCGCTGGCGAAATTACGATCTTCAGCGGTGGCGCACTGGTGGTCGAGGGCGATTTCCTCGGAGATGTCATCAAGGGCGAACGTCAGGCGGCAAACGGTTCGTCGGCCGCAGCCGGCAAGCTGACGATTGGTGGCGGCAATACCAGCGAACGTACCTGGATCCCGACCAATGTCGTCATCACCGATCTGCCGAAGCTGCTCGGCATCGATTTCACGATGACCTCGCTAGTCCCTGATGTTTTCTTCAAAGTGACCGAGACGCGAGATACAAACAATAAGATCACCCGCAGCAGGGCCAGCACGACCTATCTCGGCACAGAGAACCTCGGCCGGTCCGGACTGGGCAGCATCACGATCTACTATAACAGGTCGGTCGAATTTGCCGAAGGAAGCCATCTCGAATTGGCGCCGGGCACCAGGCTCGCGCTCAACGCGAATAGCGGCCCGGCAACGTCGGCGGTGATCGACGGCAACATCCGCATCGCCGGCGGCACGTTCGAGATCACGAATAACGATGTTCTGAGCCTGAACAAGTCTGCGGTGATCGATGTTAGCGGGCGCTGGGTCAACGATCTCGTGTCGGGATCGCAGTCGGATTTGCCGGCTTCGTCGGGAGGTCAGGTCACGCTCACGGCACTGGTTAAGGCGAATGTCAGCGAAGGCGCTGTCATCGACGTCTCCGGCGGCGCGTGGTTGAAGGGAAGGCCAGGCAAGAACAGCATCAAGCTCGGCGATGCCGGCACGGTCAATCTGCAGGGACTGACGACAGGAGATATCAACAAGCTCGATCTGCGGGCCTACGCGGCCGGCTCCGGCGGTGTGCTCAGTCTCACCACAGCCGGCAAGGTCCAGATTGGCGGCACCAGGCCGTCCGATCCTGCGATCCTCTATCTGTCAAACAGCCTGTTCGGCGAGAAGGGGTTTCGCGACGTCAGCGTGAAGACCACCAGCGACGTCATCGTTCCTACCGGCGCACGCGTGGCGCAAACGCCTGTCAGCATCGATCTACGCGGCGTCAATCTGATCGACATCCCGACCGATACGCCGATGATGCAGATCGGCTCCATCCGTGTTCTGCCGGATGTGGAGCGCGTCAAGCTGGCCCGCGCGGGCCTGAGCCTGTCAACCAGCAAACAGATCGTTGTCAGTGCCGATGCGTCGCTCGCGACGGATATCGGTGGATTGATCTCGTTGACCAGCACAGCCACGGGGGCCGCTGGGAACGAGGCCATCCGGATCGCCGGCGTGATCGACGCGCCTGCGGGAGAAATAAAACTCACGGCTCCGACGACCACGCTATTGCCGAGCGCGCGACTGACCGCGCAGGGCGTGCCGCTGATCGATATCGATTTCAGGACCCGTATGCCTCTCGGCGAAGTTCGCAACGGCGGCACCGTGACCATCGACGGCTCGATGAATCTGGCGATGGGCGCTGTCATCGACGTGTCCGGTAGCCATGGTGTGATCGGCGTGGGGAGAGGGCGCTCGACAAGCCTGGTAGATCTTGCGAGCAATGGCGGTACCATCAATTTGCTGGCCGGCAATTCGATGGCATCGATCGTCGATGCTTCCCTGATTGCCAGAGCAGGAGGTGTGATGGCCGCGGGCGGCAACCTTGTGCTCAATGACACGAGCAACAACAATCTGAAGCAGAATGCCGCTGCGCCTCCGGCATACCTCGGTTATTTCAAAAAGGTCGGGACGGGCGGAGGCTATAATTACGATCCCGCAACCAAGGCCTATTCCGTAGCTCCAGACAACACCGGGGCCTATAGCTTCGTCGCTAATACATATTCGGCACTGGATATCGATCCTTACGATCGGTATGGCGCGGCCAATACGTTTGTCACTCTTGCGATGCGAACAGGCATCACCGGTCTGCCGCAATTCAACTGGGGACAAACACTGATTGTAGATGGATCGGCAGCGGATGTGGCTACCAGCAGTGTCGCCAAGCCATCGACCTACAATGCGAACATCACCGATAAAATCGCCGATCTCGTCAATGCAGAAATATTCGTCGCCACGCGGTCAGGGACAGTTGGCAAATATGTCTACACACCTGGTTTGAAATGGAACGCGAATAATATCGGGACGCTTGCGCTCTATGTCTCGTCGCAGGCTTTCAACAATGGCGGTTTTAGCGAGGTTGCGCTGAGCGCGCCCAACGGTTTGAAGTTCGGTAGTGGCGCCATGCTCGACCTACCGGCTGCGCGTGTGATGCTCGCAGCGCCGCAGATTATCGCCCAATCGGGCGGCTCGGGCGCGGGAGTTTCCGCTGCATATCTGTCGCTGCTGCGCGCTGGCGAGGCCGGCGGTGTGATTCCAAACACTGCGTTCGCAAACGGCACTCTCACCCTTAAGGCATCGTTGATCGATGTAGGCTACATGGCCAGCCGCGGTTTCGCGAATACTTATCTGGATGCTGACGAGATCCGCTTCAATGCGCCCGCGCAGGGCAAGCCAGCACAACTCTCGGCCGATGGCACGCTGACGCTCGCCGCCGGACAGATCTATCCGACCACGCAGACAAGCAGCGAGATCACTGCGGTCAAAAAGATCGTCGTCACCGGCAAGGGCGACAGCATCGCGCCATGGTCGGCAGCCGGTAGCCTCACGCTGACGGCGCCCGACATCGACATCGACGGCACGCTGCGCGCGCCGTTCGGCGCGATCTCGCTTACCGCGACGAATGCGATCAGGATTGCCGCCAATGCGGATGTCTCGGTGTCGGGCGCCGGACTCATGGTGCCGTACGGTGCCGTCTTCGATACGGACTACTGGGCTACGGTGAGCGGCGATCTCGGCAATGGTGGCACGGCCACCGTGCTGTCGTCGCTGCCGGAAAAGAAGATCACGCTGGACGCGCCGCGGATCGCGATGGCGGCGGGCTCGTCCATCGATATTTCCGGCGGCGGCGATCTCTATGCATCGGAACATGTCATCGGCACTGGTGGATCGTACAATGTGCTCAAGCGGCCCGGTATGTATGCGATCGTTCCCGTGGCCGGCGCGCAGTCAGCAAGCATTGGCGCCGGGCTGACGCCGGGCAGCTATCTCTGGCTGGACAGCGTCGGTGGCCGCAGTGGCGGCGGCTGGTATTCGCTGCTGCCCGCCGATTATGCCTTGCTTCCAGGTGCCTATGCGGTCCAGATGGTTACCGGCTCGACCGGCAATGCCGTCAGCGCTCCGTTCGGGCAGACCGATGGCTCGGTGCTGGTGTCTGGCCGTCGCGGCAATGCTTTCAGCGGTGCGATGGATCAACTGACGTCCACCTGGCGCGTGCTGCCGGGATCGACTGTTCGTCGTTACTCCGAATTCAACGAAGCGACGGCCAACGCCTACTTCTTCTCGGAGAAATTCAAGCTCGCGCAATATCGCTTGACCGGCGTCGATGTGGTGACGCCGCGCCTGCCGATGGATGGTGGGACCTTGCTGTTCAAGGCGACCCAGCAACTGTTGCTGGATGGTCGTGTGCAGTCGCAGGCGACGCCGGGCGGGCGCGGTGGCTGGGTGGATATTTCGGCCACCAAAATCGTTCTGGCCGGCGCCGGCCGCGATGTCAGCGATCTCACCGGCTATCTCGTTCTCGACACCAGCCGGCTGAGCGCACTCGGCGCTGAAAGCCTGCTGATCGGCGGGACGCGCAAAGGAGCCAGCACGGGTACCGGCGTGACAGTAGCGGCCGACAGCGTGATCGTTCGTAACGATGCGGGCACCGTGCTGACCAGCCCTGAACTGATCCTGGCATCGACCAACACGCTGATCGTCGATGAGGGCAGCGTGCTGGCCGCCGAAGGCGACATCGGCGGCGGCAGCGGCAACCTGATCATGACGCCGGCCGGGGGAACCTCAGACTATGGTGCAGTGATCCGGTTGTCGAATGGCGACGCAGTGAATGTGGTCCGCACCAATATCGATGCGGGTTCGCCGCGCGGCGTCGTCGATATCCGTGCCGGTGCATTCGTCAATGGCGGCAGGGCACTCCTGGTGGAAGCCACGCGAGACGCAACGCTGGCCGGCTCGGCGGTGATTGCCGGACGCGACATTACGCTCGGTGCCAGCCGTATCGGCTTCGGCCAGGGCGGCAGCGGCGGCTTGACCTTCGACTCGGCGACGCTGGCGCGCTTCGCCGCCGCGGACCGTCTGACGCTGCGCAGCTATTCGAACATCGATTTCTATACTGGCGTCAATTTCGGCTCAGCCGGATTGCGCTCGGTGACGCTCGATGCCGCCGCACTGGTCGCGCGAACCGCTGGCCAGATCGCGATCGAGGGCAAGACGCTACAGCTGCGCAATACGGTTGCCTCTCTCGTCGAACCCGGCGTTCCGGCGCAGGCATCGCTGTCGCTCATGGCCGACGAACTCGTATTCGGCGCCGGTGCCAAGGCATTGCGCGGTTTTGCGACCGTCGAACTCGCGGGGGGCACACGTATCGTCAGCGAGGCAAACGGATCGATCGACGCCGGTACGGCTGCACTGACATTGCGCACGCCGCTGATTACGGCGCGGAACGGTTCGGCGCATGCGCTGACCACCACGGGCGCGCTTGCGGTGGTAGGCACCGGCGGACCGCAGGCGGCGCGTGACGCCGACAGTCTCGGCTCGCGCTGGGATTTCACGGCGGGCAATATCGTGGTGGCAGGACGTATCGATGCCCTCGGCGGCGCGGTGAAGCTCACGGCCCGGAATGGCGCGGTGAGCGTCGCGGCGAATGCGCTGATCGATGTCGGCGGTTACGCCAAGCCGTTCTACGATATTGTCGAATATGCCGATGCTGGATCGATCACGCTCACGGCGGTGGGCGGCGGTGTCGATGTCCGAGATGGCGCGATGCTCAATCTCGCGGCCTCGGCGGGCGGCGGCAATGCAGGCAGCCTTTCGGCCATCGCGGCCGGAGGCGGCACGGTAGTGCTGAACGGTGCGATCGACGCACGCGCCGGCAGTGGCGCCGGAGGCAGGTTCACGCTCGATATCGCCGATCTGCCCGACTTTGCCGGCTTCAACCAGCGGCTCGATGTCGCTGGCTTCACGACGGCGCGCAGCTATCGCATACGCAACGGCAATGTCGTGATCGATGGTGTTACCGCAGTGCAGGATTTCAGCCTTGCAGCCGATGCCGGCCTTGTCACGGTTACCGGCGCCGTCAATGCCATCAAGGCCTATGGCGGCAGTATTGCCATCCAGGGCGGCGGCGGCCTCGTCATGACGACGTCGGCAGCGCTGCGGGCAAATGCGACGACTGCGCTTGGCGGCGGTCGTGTGTCGCTCGATGCCGGCAACGGCCGTCTCGATATCCGCGGCGGCAGCATCGATGTTTCGGGCGGCGAGGGCGGCAAGGTACGCTTCCGCGCTTTGCAGGTTGCCGGTGCCGACTATGTTGCTGTGGATCGGTTAGCAGCGCAGGTCGCGGGCGCGCGGTCCCAGGTGCTGGAGGGCGTCTGGCGTGCGCCCGGGTCGGTGAGCATCGTCGATGCCACGCTGATTCAGACGGCGGTTGATGCGAGCAACGCCTTTGCCTCACATGCTGGCGATGTGCAGGTGCGGCTTGGCAATGCGGGCGTTGCCGTCATGCCCGGCGTCGAAATTCGTAGCATGGACGATCTCACGCTGAACCAGGACTGGAATCTAGCAACGATGAACGCCCGCGAGGGCGGTCTCACGCTGCGTGCGGCCGGCAATCTCAATATCCTCGCCAATCTCAGCGACGGCTTCGACCAGGCCGGCCGTAGCGGCGCGCTGCTCGATCAGCGCTCATGGGATCTGCGGCTGATCGCGGGCGCGGACTTGAGTGCCGCCAATCCGATGACGCTGACATCAAGTGCGATCGGCTCCTTCACCGTTGGCGATACGACCAATGGCTATCTCATTCGCACGGGGACCGGCGATCTCTCGGTTGCGGCAGCGGGTGATCTCACACTCGCCAACTACATGTCGGCGATCTATACGGCGGGCCGTAAAGATAACACGCAATTTGCGGACTTCGTCCAGAACCAGCGTTATCTCAACACGACTCGCGATCTCGGTAGCAATCCGGTCTATGGAATCGACGGCGGCAATATTTCGGTCAATACTGGTCGCCACGTTACAGCGTCGATCCCGGCCGATCGCCAGCAATTGATCGCGGACTGGTTGTTGCGGCAGGGACGCGTCGATGTGGATGGCAATTTCACAGCCGTTACCGATGAAATGTTCCCCAACTATCTGGGCATCCCGACGCATCAGGATTATGACCCGGTCAAGTGGCAAAGCGCGTCCCAGCAAAGCGCCTGGTGGGTCGATTATTCCGTCTTCCAGCATGGCATCGGTGCGCTTGGCGGCGGTAATGTCGCGCTGTCCGCCGGAGGCAACGTCACGGACTTGACCCTCGCACTGGCGACTAACGGCCAGGTACGCGGTGGCCGCTCGAGCAGCGAAGCCAAGACGCTGGTGATGCGCAATGGTGGGCTGATGAGCGTCGCTGTCGCCGGTGTAATCGGCGGCGGGCAA
>CALRZK010000146.1:0-7242 GCA_943372615.1 Bradyrhizobium ivorense
GACGCGGCGACCTTCGAGATGGCGAAAGTCGATTGGGAGATGCGGGATGGTGAAGGCAAGCGACGGTGGTCCATGGTCCGTGACCTGCTCCGGATGCGCAAGCAACACATCGTCCCGCGCAGCGTCGGCGTCCGCTTCGGGACCGTGACCGAAACAAACGGCCTTGTCATCGCCGACTGGATCATGAGCGACGATCGCAAGCTGCTGCTGCGCGCCAATCTATCGGACAAACAGGTCACCGCATCCACGGCGACCGGCACATTGATCTGGGGCCGACAAGGCGATGCATTGGCCCCATGGGCGATCCAGTGGTGGATTGGAGACAAGTGAATGCTGCCGGCCATCCCGACTGCCACCTATCGCCTGCAGCTGACCAAGGATTTCGATTTTGATGCCGCCGCGCTGATTGCGCCTTATCTGAAAGCGCTCGGCATCAGCCATGTCTATGCCTCGCCCTTCATGAAAGCGCGCGCGGGCTCGACCCATGGCTATGACATCGTCGATCACACCAAGCTCAATCCCGAACTCGGCGGCGATGCCGGCTTCGAGCGGATGAGCGCGGCGCTGAAGAAGAACGATCTCGGCCTGATCCTCGACTTCGTGCCCAATCATGTGGGCGTGCACTATGCCGACAATCCATGGTGGCTCGATGTGCTCGAATGGGGCCAGGCCTCGCCGCATGCCGTCTCCTTCGATATCGACTGGGAGACCCTGCCCTATCGCGCGCGTGGCGGCTTGCTGCTGCCGATCATCGGCTCCAGCTACGGCCAGGCGCTGGAGAATGGCGAGATCGAGCTGAAATACGATCCGGCCGAAGGCAATTTTTCGGCCTGGTATTACGAACACCGCCTGCCCATCGCGCCGGAACGTTACAGTGAGATGCTGCGCGTGATCGTCAAGGAAGCCGATGCGGGGGACAGCGCTGCCGGTCGCGCGATCCTGACGCTTGCCGGCAAGCATAAAGGCCTGCGCCATCCCAATCGCAGCGAGGCGCCGGCGTTCAAGAAACAGCTGGCCGGCATCGAAGGCGCGACGGACGTTATCGCCCGCGGTCTCGACGCCTATCGCGCCGGCCCGGAACGCCCGGCACAGGTCCAGACGCTGCATATGCTGCTGGAACGCCAGCACTACAAGCTCGGCCAGTGGCGGCTCGCCTCCAGCGAGATCAATTATCGCCGTTTCTTCGATGTGAACACGCTGGCCGGCCTGCGTGTCGAGGACAGCGGCACATTCGAGGCGATCCATACCCAGGTGAAGCGCCTGATCGCCGAGGACAAGCTGCAAGGCCTGCGGCTCGATCATATCGATGGCCTGCGCGATCCCTCACAATATTTCCAGCGCCTGCGTCGCCTGATCCGCGAGGCACAGAGTTCGTCAAAGCCGTTCTATGTCGTCGTCGAAAAGATCCTCGGCGAGGACGAGAAGCTTGTCCCGTTCGCTGGCGTGCATGGCACCACCGGCTATGAATGGCTCAATGCCATCACCCAGGTGCTGGTGGAGGAAAAGGGCCTGGAGCCGCTCGGCGAGACGTGGCGACAGGTCAGCAATACATCGCCGAAATTCGAACCGCTGCTGTTCGAAGCCAAGCGGCGCGTACTCAATACGCTGCTGCTCTCGGAATTCACGGTTCTGACGCGCCTTCTCGCGCGCATTGCCAATGGTCATTATTCGACGCGCGATTTCTCTGCCGACACGCTGCGCCAGGCGTTCGAACTCTATGTGCTGCACTTCCCGGTCTATCGCACCTATCTCACCGCCGCGGGCCCGTCGGCGCTCGATCGCGCGCTGATCTCGGAAACCATCGAGAAGGCACGCGCTGACTGGTTCGGCACCGATGAAGGCCTGTTCGACTTCCTGCGCGACGCGCTGACGCTTGACCTGCTTAAACCCGGCCGTCCCGCCCATAGCAAGCCGCGCGTGCGCCGCTTTGCTTTCAAGGTGCAGCAATTCACCGGCCCGACCATGGCGAAGTCACTCGAGGACACCGCCTTCTACCGCTATCACAAGCTGCTCGCGCTCAACGAAGTCGGCGGCGAGCCCGCGGCCGAAGCGATGCCAGTGAAGCGCTTCCATGATTTGATGGTCCAGCGCGCCAGCGAATTCCCGCATGGCATGACATCGACGGCCACCCACGATACCAAGCGCGGCGAGGATGCCCGCACGCGGCTGCTTGCCCTTGCAGAGTTGCCGGGCGAATGGGCGACCGCCGTCAGCCGCTGGAAAGTGCTGAACGCGCCGCATCTGATCGTCGATGGCGAGATGCGTTCGCCGTCGGCGTCGTTCGAATACATGCTGTATCAAACGCTGGTGGGTGCCTGGGAGCTGGACGCCCGTGACGAGACGTTCCTCGAGCGCATGCAGGCCTACGCACTCAAGGCCGCGCGCGAGGGCAAGGAGGAAACGAGCTGGCTGAATCCGCACGAGGCGTATGAGAACGGTCTCAAGGAATTTCTCGCTCGCATTCTCGATCCCGCGAAGTCAAAAGAGTTCATCGACCAGATCGACGCCTTCGCGCGGCGGATGGCATTGGTCGGCGCGGTTAATTCGCTGAGCCAGATCACGCTGAAGGCGACGATTCCCGGCATGCCCGATTTCTATCAAGGCACCGAATTCTTCGACACGTCGCTGGTCGACCCCGACAACCGCCGCCCGGTGGATTTCGCCGAACGTGTCGCCATTCTGGAGAAGATCAAGGCGCCGGACTGGAAAGCTTTGTCGGACACGTGGGATAACAGCCACATCAAGTTCGCCTGGACCAGGGAGCTGTTGAGATTGCGCGGCGAACTCGCCGATGTGTTCACCCATGGCGAATATGAGCCGCTCGATGTCTCCGGCCCGCATGCCGCACATATTATCGCCTTCGCGCGTCGACATCAGCGCGATGCAGCGATCGTGATCGTTGGACGTTCACTGGCAGGCTTCACCGATGGCGGTCGTCAATGGTTCGACGGCTCATCGCTTGACGCCACCGTGCATGCACCGGGCTATGACGCGGCCGATATCGCCGTGGCTCAGCACCTGCAATATCTGCCCGTCGCCATCATCCGCACCAAAGCTGCAGCAAAGCGCGTTCGTTCGACACGGCTGCAATAACGACAAGGCCGCCCGGGATTGATGCCGAACGGCCTGGCGGATGTCGTGCCGACTCAAAGGATGTTCGGTTCCCTTACTCCGCACTCCAATAGATTTTCATCAAATTGTTTGCGACAGGTTACCGAGGGTCATCGTGTGCGCCGCACACACGCAAGGTCGAATTTATGCTGCAGAGCACCCGGCGTAGCCTGGATGGAGCGGAGCGGAATCCAGGGACCGGCGAACTGCCGAAACTCCGATTCCCGGATTACGCTCCGCTCCATCCGGGCTACTTCTTTTCCAATAGCAATTTCCCGCGCGACTTGATCGTCGCCTGCGCCACCTCTGCAAAACGTTGCAACAGCCATGGCAGCGTCACTTCAACATTCACGCGGTCGTCGAGCACATCGACATGTCCCGATGCCACCTGCCCCATCGCACGCACACGAAGATCCAACCGATCGCCGTCCCAGCGCTCATCCTCCACTTTCACCATCGGCACGCTGGTAGCTGCCCGCGTGAGTCCGCTCTTCAGCCGACGCGCTGCTTCTTCGCGGCCGAGCGAATGCGGGATGGAGACGGTGAGCGGTCGAGACATTGCGAGCATCCTTGTTCTTCAGTCAGCTAGTAACGCATGTCGTCAGGCAAAAGCTCCCGCCGGTTTCAATTTTGGAACCTTGCCGTCATCTGCGCGTTTTTATCGCAGCTAAGAGACGACCAACTGAAGAAGGCTGAGGAGAAACATATGTCGATAGGTACAATCATTCTGATCATCCTGATCATCGCCCTGCTCGGTGGCTTCAGCGGCATCGGCGGCGGTCCCTTCTACGGCACCGGCTATTACGGCGGTGGCGGTCTCGGCCTGGTGGTGGTGATCCTGCTGATCCTGCTATTGCTCGGCAAGCTGTAATCGAATTATCGATCGAAGGGCGCGCGGTTCGAACGGACCGCGCGTTTTTTCGTTATCAGCGAGACCCATCGCCGATTATTTCATCTTCCCGATCGCCGCCTTGATCGACGAGGGCGCCTTGTCGTAGTGCGCCCAAGCGTTGCTCTTCTTGAGAAGCGCCGGGACGCTCCGCAGCGTAAACTTCTTTGGATCCAGATCAGCCCGCAATTGAGCCCAGGTCAGCGGCATCGACACTGTCGCACCGTCCCGCGCGCGGGATGACAGCACGGCAACTGCCGTCGACATGCGGTCGTTACGAAGATAATCCAAGAATATCTTTCCCTTCCGCTTCGCCTTGGACATGTTGATCAGATAGCGCTCCGGCTCATCCGCTGCCATCTGCTGGCAGATGGCCTGAGCAAAAGTCTTTGCCACCTTCCATTCCACGCGATCGCGCGCGCCATGCTTCAGCGGCACCACCACATGCAGGCCTTTGCCGCCGGTGGTCTTGCAGAAGCTCTCCATGCCGAGCCTGGACAGCCGCTCTTTCAGCTCACGTGCGGCATCGATGACATCAGCGAATGTCACCTCCGGCGAGGGATCGAGATCGAAGATCAGGCGGCCGGGCACATCGGGCTCGCCCGGCGCGCAATTCCATGGATGCAGCTCCAGCCCACCCATCTGCGCCACAGCTGCGAGGCCTTCGATACGGTCGATCTGCAGATACGGCTTGCGATCGCCCGAGACCTTTACAAGCTCCAGCAGATTGGACGTCCCGGCCATCGCGTGGCGTTGAAAGAATTGCTGGCCGCCGATGCCATCCGGGGCGCGGACGACCGAGCACGGCCGCCCCTTGAGATGGGGCATCATCCATTCGCCGACGGCCTCGAAATAATCGGCGAGATCGCGCTTCGTCACCGGCGCGTCATCCCCGGCATCGGGCCAAAGCGCCTTGTCGGGATGCGAGAGTGCGACACCCATCACTTCGGCCGATTTACCAGCGGCGGATTTGGCAGCTGTCTTTTTAACCGCCTTCTTCGCCCCCCGTTTCGGCTTCGGCTCGGCGAGCGCGGTCTTCTTCGGCGTCTCCGCCTCGACTTCCTCTGCAGGCTTATCCTTGCGCAATCCCTTGAACGACGCCTGCCGCACCATGCCAGCACCAGTAAAGCCGGCAAATTCGATTTCTGCCACCAGCTCCGGCTTGAGCCAATGTACCTCGCGGCCGCCTGCCGGCGCATTGTCGCCGCCGAACGGCGATTGCTTCGCCGCAGCCTTCTTCAGCGCGGGCATGATGCGTTTGATCTTGTCGGCGCCATAACCGGTACCGACAATGCCGACATAGACGAGGTGATCACCCTTGTGCACGCCGACCATCAGCGAGCGAAACTTGCCATTGGTCGTCTTCCAGCCGCCGATCACCACCTCATGCCCGGCCCGGCACTTTGCTTTGGTCCAGTTCTTGGACCGTCCGGACGCATAGGGCGCCGAGAGCTTTTTCGATACGATGCCTTCCAGCGACAGCTTGCAGGCCGATTGCAGGATCGCATCGCCGCCGGTGGTGAAGTGATCGACATAGCGGATCAGGCCTTCCTTGCGACGGCCGCGCGCTTTCGTCAGCAAATCCTTCAGGCGTGCCTTGCGCTCTTCCAGCGGCAGCTTTCGGAGATCCGCCCCGTCGGCGAAAAGTAGATCGAAGACGAAGAAGATGAGCGTATCGGTCTCGCCATCCGACAGCGCCGCCTGCAGCGCTGCGAAGTCCGGCGCGCCTGATGAATCGAGACCAACGATCTCGCCATCGATGATGCAGTCCGGCAGATCCGCGGCTTCCTCCGCAATGACCGGAAAGCTGTCGGTCCAGTCGAGCCCCTTGCGCGTTTTGATCGTGACTTCGCCACTCTCGACACGCATTTGCATGCGATAGCCGTCGAACTTGATCTCATGCGCCCAGCCTGCCGCTGCTGGTGGTCGGTCCACGGAGGTGCAGAGCTCCGGTGCCACAAAGCCTGGCATCGTCGCGGCCTTCCTCGTCTTGGCTGCACGCTTGGCCGACGCTTTCTTCGCCACATCAGCCTTGGTCTTCACGCCCTTCTTCGCGCGCGCCTCGGCCGCGTCGCCTTCGCTCGAATCCCAGACCGCATCTTTCTTGATCCTGGCTGTCTTGCCGATCATGAACGGTTTTGGCGCCCGGCCCGTACCTTCCGCGATCGCATCCATGCTGCGGCCGGACGCCACCGACGCATCCTCGTCCAGGATCGCCTCGCCGCTACCGTCCACCGCGTAGTCGTCGCGATGCTTGATCAGCAGCCAGTTGGTCCGCTTGCCACCATTGCGGTCGCGCTTCATCCGCACCAGCACGAAGCCGCCATGCAGCTTCTCGCCGTCCAGCGTGAATTTGAGGTCGCCCTTCTTCAGTCCCTTCGCGGCATCCTCGGCTTCGTAATAGCCGCGATCCCAGAGCTGCACGGTGCCGCCGCCATATTGGCCTTCCGGGATCGTCCCTTCGAAGTCGCCATAATCGAGCGGATGGTCCTCGACCTCCACCGCCAGTCGCTTGTCGGCAGGATCGAGCGACGGCCCGCGCGTCACCGCCCAGGATTTGAACACGCCGTCCATCTCGAGCCGCAGGTCGTAATGCAGGCGCGTGGCGTCGTGCTTCTGGATCACGAAGCGTGGCCGTTTGGCCGGCGCGACCACGATCTTGCCGGACGGCTCCTTGGTCTGCGCGAAATCGCGCTTCTTGCGGTAAATCGATAGTTGGCGATCGGCCACGACGCAGTCTCCGGAGGCCAGCAGGCAGGGATCGGAACCAAAACGGAGAGCCCCCGTTGAAGTTCCACGCGCGCAAGCGATTGGCGCGGCAAGCAATTTGTACCGAGTTGGAGGATGCATGGCCCCGCCCCGCGCTTACTGGAAAGGCTCCCTCAAACTGTCGCTCGTGACCTGCCCGGTGGTGCTGTACCCGGCATCCACCACGGTGGAGAAAACCAAATTCCACATGATCAATCGCGACACCGGAAATCGACTGAAGCAACAGATGATCGATGCCGAGACGGGCGATGTGGTCGAGAAGGACCAGAAGGCGCGCGGCTACGAGATCAGCAAGGGCGAATATGTCGAGATCGAAAAGGAAGAACTCGAATCCGTACAGATCGAGAGCAACCACACCATCGATATCGATAATTTCGTCCCGCGCGACGAGATCGATCGCCGTTATCTGAACCACCCGTATTACATCGCACCGGACGGCAAGGCCGGAGCAGACGCCTTCGCCGTAATCCGCG
>CALRZK010000147.1:0-7206 GCA_943372615.1 Bradyrhizobium ivorense
GATGGTGGACGCCGGTCTCAAGGATGGCGTGAGCAACACCTGGGTCGGGGTGTTCGTGCCGTCGAAAACACCGCGCGAGATCGTCGGCAAGCTCTATGACGTCAGCACCAAATTGCTGGCCAAGCCGGAAATGCAGGCGGCGCTGAAGAAAATGGGCGTCGTGCCGATGCCCATGGAGCCGCAGGCGATGGACGAGCTCGTGGTGAAGGAAGTCGCCGCGAATATGGCGCTGCTCAAGAGCGAGAAGTAACTGTGGCCCGGATGGAGCGAAGCGTAATCCGGGAACAGCAGAGATGGTTGAAACGCCGGTCCCCGGGTTACGCTTCGCTCCACCCGGGCTACGGCCTTCAGGCTTCAATATCCATACGGACGAGGATGCGCTCGGCACTGTCGTTCCAGACATCCATCTTCACGATCCTGCCAGCCCGCACCACGAAGCGATCGACATAACGGTTGCCTTCGAATTTGGTGCCGTCATGCCATTCGCCATACAGCGTGCCGGTATTGTAGACGACGGTCTCGCCATCCCCAGGCGCGACATCGGTGCGCTCCATTTTCTTCTTCACCCACTTGTAGCGCATGGCGTTGAACGCGGTGGCGTCGCGCGGGTGCTTGAACTTGCGGCCGCCGGTGAAGGTGATGTCCACATCGGCCGACATGAATGTCCCGGCGGTCTCGGGATCGGGAATCATCGAGGCGACCAGAAAACGCTCGACCAGATCGGCGGCACCGGCGGTGTCGTCAGCGACGGGCGCAAGGGCGGGGGATTGCGACATCGGTTGTCTCCTGAAAGCGGGATGTTGCTCCACCATAGCAGGCAAGACATTGAATTGCATTCATCCGGCATCCTAAATTGTATGCACTTTGACGGCCTGCAGCCTCAAAATTAAGCGGTCGTGGAGGCTCAAGGAGAGAATATCGTGTTACTTTTCAATGGATTGAACGGAATTGGTGATCGTATGCGAATTGGCGTGCCTCTTGCTTTCGGGTAAACCGATCTGGCCGCGCGCGCGGCCGGCTGCGCGACGCCTTCAGGAGACCCCATGACGTTCGACCTCATTCTGCGCAACGCCCGTATTGCCGACCGGCCGGAGGGCCCGCTCGATATCGGCATCAAGGATGGCCGCTTTGCCGCCATCGAGGTCGGGCTGCCGCGCGGTGAGGCGCCGGATCAGAACCTGCATGGCCGGCTGATGCTGCCGGGCTTTGTTGAGACGCATCTGCATCTCGACAAATCCTGCCTGCTCGGGCGCTGCAATTGCGAGCGCGGCACGCTGGATGAGGTGGTGGCGGAAGTCGCCAGGGCGAAGCGCGACTTTACCGAGGAGGACGTCTATCAGCGCGCCGCGCGGACGCTGGAAAAGGCCATCACCCACGGCACCAACCGGATGCGCACCCATGTGGAAGTCGATCCGCGCATCGGCCTCACCAGTTTTCGTGCACTCAAGCAGCTGAAGAAGGACTACGCCTGGGCGATCGATCTTGAGCTCTGCGTATTTCCGCAAGAAGGCCTGCTCGACGATCCCGGCTGTGAAGAGGTGATGCTCGCCGCCATGCGCGACGGCGCCGATGTGGTCGGTGGTGTGCCCTATATGGACACGGATTCGCACGGCCAGATCGCAAAAATCTTTGCGATGGCGCAGGAATTCGATGTCGATATCGATTTTCATCTCGACTTCGATCTCGATCCGACGCGCGAAGATTTCACGGAAGTCTGTCGCCAGACCGAAGCAACCGGCTGGGGCGGACGCGTCGCCATCGGCCATGCGACCAAGCTTTCGGCCATGCCGCGGGCTGACTTCGTGACTGCGGCGCAGCGCCTCGCAAATGCCGGTGTTGCAGTCACGGTGCTGCCTGCGACCGATCTGTTTCTCACAGGGCGCGATCACGACCACAATGTGCCGCGCGGCGTCACCCAGGCGCACAAGCTCCGCGCCCTCGGTGTCAATGCGAATGTCTCCACCAACAATGTGCTGAATCCCTTCACGCCGTTCGGCGACGTGTCGCTGATCCGCATGGTCAATCTCTATGCCAATGTCGCGCAGATCGGCCGCGACGATGAACTCGCAGACTGTCTCGATCTGGTGACCACGGCATCGGCAAAACTGCTGAACGCACAGGACTACGGCATCGCGGTTGGCCTTTCGGCCGATCTCGTGGCGCTGGATTGCGAGACCAAGGCTCAGGCGGTATGCGAGATTGCGCAGCCGATGTTCGGCTTCAAGAAGGGTGTCCGTACATTCGTCAGGCCGGCCGCGAGCCTGCTGAAGCCGGTGTGATGCAAGTTGCGAAGGGAATGATGATGCCGATCGACGATACGCTGGGCGCTTTTGTGGACCATGGCCACATTGAGGTGCAGCCGACGCAAGAAGGTCCGCTGTCGGGGCTGACTTTTGCGCTGAAGGACGTGTTCGATCTCGCCGGCGTGCCGACGGCTGCCGGTAATCCGGAATGGCTGGCGACCCATCCGGTGCCGACAAAGTCGACGCCGGCTGCGGATCGGCTGCTTGCAGCCGGCGCCAGGCTCGTCGGCAAGACGCATACGGACGAACTGGCGTGGAGCCTCAATGGCGAGAACGCGCATTACGGCACGCCGGTGAATCCGGCCGCACCCGGCCGCATCCCCGGTGGGTCATCCAGCGGTTCGGCGGCGGCAACCGCGGGAGGGCTCGTCGATTTTGCCATCGGTTCGGACACGGGTGGCTCCGTACGACTACCCGCGAGCTATTGCGGCATCTATGGCATCCGCACCACCCACGGCCGCATCCCGCTCGACAACGCCGTGCCGTTGGCGCCGAGCTATGACGTGCTCGGATGGTTTGCGCGGTCGCCCGAATTGATGGTGAGGGTCGGCAATGTGCTGCTCGATCGCGTCCGTGCGCCGCGCGCACCGAAAAAGCTGCTGATCGCCCGCGATTTGTTCGCATTGTTGGATGAAAAGGCGCGCCATGCGCTGCAGCCGGCGGTCGATCGCCTGGTGTCGTTCGTCGGCACGAGCGCGGACGTCGAGGTCATCGGCGGCGAGCGCGATGCGTGGCGCAATACGTTTCGTGTGCTGCAGTCGGAAGAAGCCTGGGCTGTGCAGGGCGCGTGGATTTCTGCGGTGAAGCCGAAGTTCGGTCCGGGCGTGAAGGAGCGGTTCGCCGCGGCGGCTGTCATGGATCCGGCAGAGATCGCTGCAGCACGACCCATCCGGAAGTCCGTCATCGACAAGATGAATGCGATGCTGGCCGACGACGCGATCCTGGTGCTGCCGACTGTGCCGGGCATTGCGCCGCTGCGCGCCACGCCGGACGCGGTGCTCGATGTCTTCCGCGCCCGCGCCATCGAGATGCTTTGCGTGGCCGGTCACGCCGGCGTGCCGCAGCTCTCCATGCCGGTGGCGAAGCTCGACGATTGCCCCATCGGCCTGTCCATCATGGCCGCGCGCGATTGCGATGAGGACTTGCTGGCTTTTGCGGTGGAATTCGCGAAAGCGGCTTGACCCACTATGCTCAACGCCGCCGGGCTTTGAATGACCGGCGGCGTTGGAAATTTGCGTCAGGCTGCTTTGGCCGTCGCCCCATGGGTCGCGCTGGCATCCATCAGAGGTGGCGACAGGCAGTCATAGGGCTCCAGCCCCAATTCCTTGAGCCGCGAGCGAATCCCGCCCATATCGCCCGGCTTCACGCCGGATTCGATTACTGACGAGACAAAGGCGGCGAAGCCCGGCGCGGCCGAGCCGGTTTCCTCGAACAGTTCGGGATGGATAAAGTCGAGGCCGTAGAACGGATGGCCCTTGTTCTCGATGCGGCCATACATATGCGTGCCGCAGCCGGTGCAGGCATGGCGCTGGATCACCGCGGCCGCATCAACGATCTTAAGCTTGTCGCCATTCTCCGTCACGGAGACGTTTTCACGCGGCACCACCGCGACCACGGAGAAGGTCGCGCCTTCCGGTTTCCAGCATTTGGTGCAGCCGCATGCGTGGTTATGGGCGACATCGCCCTTGACGGCGACCTTCACCTTTCGATCCGCGCATTTGCAGACCAGCGTGCCGCCTGCAAAATGTCCGCTGCCTGCTTTGACGCCGCCGTCGACCGACGGATGGATATGGACAGTCATCAGTTGATCCTCCCTGCTGTTGCCTTGACCTAGAACACCACGACCGAACGGATCGATTTGCCCTCATGCATCAAATCGAATCCCTTGTTGATCTCGTCGAGCTTGAGCACATGCGTGATCATCGGATCGATCTCGATCTTGCCGCCCATGTACCAATCCACGATCTTGGGCACGTCGGTGCGTCCGCGCGCGCCACCAAAGGCGGTGCCTTTCCAGACGCGGCCGGTGACGAGCTGGAACGGACGCGTCGAAATCTCCTTGCCGGACTCTGCCACGCCGATCACGACCGAGACGCCCCAACCACGGTGGCAGGCTTCCAGCGCCTGCCGCATCACCGTCGTGTTGCCGGTGCAATCGAATGTGTAATCCGCGCCGCCATCGGTGAGGCCCACCAGATGCTGGACGATATCGCCGTCGATCTTCTTGGGATTGACGAAATGGGTCATGCCGAAGCGGCGGCCCCATTCTTCCTTGTCGTCATTGATGTCGACACCGACGATCCGGTCGGCGCCGACCATACGGGCGCCCTGGATCACATTGAGGCCGATGCCGCCAAGGCCGAACACGACAACATTGCTGCCGGGTGTGACCTTGGCCGTATTCACCACGGCGCCGACGCCGGTGGTGACGCCGCAGCCGATATAGCAGCTCTTGTCGAATGGCGCGTCGTCGCGAATCTTCGCCACTGCGATCTCCGGCAGCACGGTGAAATTCGAGAACGTCGAGCAGCCCATATAGTGATAGATCGGCTTGCCCTGATAGCTGAAACGCGAGGTACCGTCGGGCATCACGCCCTTGCCCTGCGTGGCGCGGATCGCAGTACAGAGATTGGTCTTCTGGCTCAGGCAGCTTTTGCACTGCCGGCATTCCGGGGTGTAGAGCGGAATGACGTGATCACCGGGCTTCACCGAAATGACGCCGGCGCCGACTTCGCGGACGATGCCCGCACCTTCGTGGCCGAGAATGGAGGGAAAGATGCCTTCGCTGTCAAAGCCGTCGAGCGTGTAGGCGTCTGTGTGGCAGATTCCGGTCGCCTTGATCTCGACCAGGACTTCGCCGGCCTTGGGCCCTTCAAGATCGACTTCGACGATCTCCAGTGGCTTCTTGGCTTCAAAGGCGACTGCGGCACGTGTTTTCATTGTTGGCTCCCTGTCTCACGCAAGCGGACGAGCGATTTGTTCGATGGACTTCGCGATCATTGCGGCTTCCCCATGCAGGCACTTTCCGCTGCGGTGTAGGCGGCCGGCTTCTCTTCGCGTTTGCCCGGGCGCTGGCGACCCACCGCATCATTGGCGCGGGCGCGCAGATAGATGTAGAGGTCGTCCATGTAGCAGGCGACATTGGTGTTATCGCCGAAGGCGGGCATCACACTGTCCTGAGATGCGTTGACGTTCTTGCGTCCGCTGGCGACGACTTCGAGAAAAGCCTCGTAGCTCATCCTCGCGAGTGAATCCTTCAGTGCCGGCGCATAGGTCGAGCCCATGCCGTCCGGGCCATGGCAGACGTGGCATTCCGAGTGATAGCGGCGGTAGCCGGAATAGGTGTACCAATCCACGGTGCCGTCGGCGCCCACCTTGAAAGTCGGATTGCCGTCCTTGTCGAGATACTTTCCTTCTTCGGATTTGACTGCGGTGGGATCGCCGACATCTCCGGCGAAACTGACATGTGCTGAAGCCACGACGATCATCGCAGCGATGGCGAAACGGAACTGGCGCAAGAGCTTTTCCTCGGCATGCGATTTCAGAAAAGACCGGCGCATGGAGGAGAGCCATGCGCCGGGTGACAAATCGGTCAGTTTACTGAGGGAGTGCAAACACCGTGAGCGAACCGCCGAGCGCCGTATAGCTGCTCAGAGCCGCGTAACCGCCGACTGCGCCGAGACCTGCAGTCGGATCGGTCAGACCGGCAGCGAGACCGATGCCGGCCCAGCCGCCGACGCCCGACAGGATCGCGATATATTGCCGGCCGTTGTTCTCGTAAGTCGTGACATTGCCGATGATGCCGGAGGCGGTCTTGAACTTGTAGAGTTCCTTGCCCGTCTTGGCATCGACAGCCTTCAGGTAGCCCTCGAGCGTGCCGTAGAACACGATGCCGCCCGCGGTGGCGAGAGCGCCTGACCAGACCGAGAACTGCTCCTTGTTCGACCACACGATCTTGCCGGTGGTGTTATCCCAGGCGACAAAGTTGCCCATGTGCGTTTCGCCCGGAGGCGGATACATCGACAGCGTCGCACCGACATAGGGCTGACCGGCGGTGTAGTTCACCTTGAACGGCTCATAATCCATGCAGACATGGTTGGTTGGCACATAGAACAGCTTGGTGTCCGGTGAATAGGCGCCGGGTTGCTGGTCCTTGGTACCGAGAGCGGCCGGGCATACGCCCTTGGTGTTGACATCCTCACCCTGCTTTTCCGTCGAGTATTGGTCGACGACCTTCGGGCGACCATAGGTCGGGGACGACTTGTTCATGTCGACGCCGGTGGTCCAGTTCACCTTCGGATCGTATTTCTCGGCGACGAGCAGTTCGCCGCTGACGCGATCCATGGTGTAAGCGAGGCCGTTACGATCGAAATGCGTCAGCAGCTTGCGGTTCTGGCCGTTCATCTGCTGATCCGTGAGGATCATTTCATTGACGCCGTCATAGTCCCATTCGTCATGGGGCGTCATCTGATAGACCCACTTGGCCATGCCGGTGTCGGCATCGCGGGCGAAAATGGTCATCGACCATTTGTTGTCGCCCGGGCGCTGCTTCGGATTCCAGGTGGAGGGATTACCCGAGCCGTAATAGACGAGGTTGAGTTCGGGATCGTAGGACGTCCAGCCCCAAGTGCAGCCGCCGCCGATCTTCCACTGATCGCCCTGCCAGGTCTTCAGGCTGGAATCCTTCCCGACCGGCTTGCCGAGCGACATAGTCTTGTCGGGATCGAACATGATCTGATCATCCGGCCCTTCCGAATAAGCGCGCCAGGCAAGCTTGCCGGTCTTCAGGTCATAGGCCGTCATGTGGCACTGGACGCCGAATTCGCCGCCGGAGATGCCGATCAGCACCTTGTCCTTGACGACGAGCGGCGCGGAGGTGCCGGTGCCGCCCTTGCTCGGGTCG
>CALRZK010000148.1:0-7180 GCA_943372615.1 Bradyrhizobium ivorense
GATGGTGGGCACGCTACGCTTTGCCCACCCTACAGTCCGAGTCTACTTCGTGGCATCCAGCGCCAGATTCAGCGCGAGGACGTTAACGCGGGGTTCGCCGAGAAAGCCGAGCAACCGGCCTTCGGTCTTCTCATTCACCAGCGCCCGCACGCGATTCTCAGGCAAGCCACGCGCCTTGGCCACGCGTGCCACCTGGAATAGCGCGCCCTCCGGCGAGATGTTGGGATCGAGACCGCTGCCCGACGTGGTGACCAGATCCACCGGCACCGGTGTCGATGGATTCTCCGCCTTCAGCTTCTCGACCTCCTCCTTGATGCGATCCGCCAGCGCCTTGCTGGTCGGGCCGAGATTGGAGCCCATGGAATTCACGGCATTATAGGGCTGCGGCACCGTCTTGGTGGCATCCTGCGGATCGGTACCCGTGGTCGCCGAAGGGCGGCCATGGAAGTAGGTGTCGCCCTTGAACTCCTGGCCGATCAGCGCGGAGCCGATCACCTGTCCTCCCTTCTCGATCAGGCTACCCTCCGCCTGCGCCGGGAAGACCGCACCGGCGATGCCGGTGATCGCCAGCGGATAGGCAAGGCCGGTGATGGCAGCCAAAAGGACGAAAACGGTGATCGCGGGGCGCAGTTCTTTCAACATGATGGTTCTCCTCAAGCCAGACCGAGCGCGGAGACCGCGAGGTCGATGAGTTTGATGCCGATAAAGGGGACGATGATGCCGCCAAGGCCGTAGATCAGCAGGTTACGGCCGAGCAGAGCACCGGCGCCGATGGGCTTGTAGGTCACGCCTTTCAGCGCCAGCGGGATCAGCGCGATGATGATGATCGCATTGAAGATGATGGCCGACAGGATGGCGCTTTGCGGGCTGGCAAGCCCCATGATGTTGAGCGCGCCGAGCTGCGGATAGAAGGCGATGAACAGCGCCGGGATAATGGCGAAATACTTTGCCACGTCATTGGCGATGGAGAACGTCGTCAACGCACCGCGCGTCATCAGCAATTGCTTGCCGATCTCTACCACCTCGATCAGCTTGGTCGGATTGCTGTCGAGATCGACCATGTTGCCGGCCTCGCGCGCTGCCTGGGTGCCGGTATTCATGGCGACACCGACATCGGCCTGTGCGAGGGCCGGCGCGTCATTGGTGCCATCGCCGCACATGGCCACCAGCTTGCCCTTCGCCTGCTCGTCGCGGATCAGTTTCAGCTTATCCTCGGGCGTTGCCTGAGCGAGAAAATCATCGACACCGGCTTCGGCTGCAATGGCCGCCGCAGTCATCGGATTATCGCCGGTGATCATGATGGTGCGGATGCCCATCTGTCGCAGCTCGGCAAAGCGCTCGCGGATGCCGCCCTTGACGATATCCTTGAGATGGATGACGCCGAGCAGCTTGCCATTACGCACGACCGCCAGCGGCGTGCCGCCGGCCTTGGCAATTTCGTCGGCAATCGCCTGCAGCTCGCGCGCGGCCTCGAACAGACTGCCCTGCGCCACCGCACGCGCCGCATTGCCCGATATCGCTTGCATGGGGGTGCCGCCGAAGTAAGCGAGGATCGAATCCACCGCGCCCTTGCGCACCGAAATGCCGGCGGCATCGATGCCGCTCATGCGCGTCTGCGCGGTGAAAGGCACGAAGGTGGCGCCGAGCTCGGCCATGTCGCGGCCGCGGATGCCATACTTCTCCTTTGCCAGCACGACGATCGAACGGCCTTCCGGCGTTTCATCGGCCAATGATGCGAGCTGTGCGGCGTCGGCCAGTTCCTGCTCGGTGATCCCGCGCAGCGGACGAAACTCCGTCGCCTGGCGATTGCCGAGCGTGATGGTGCCGGTCTTGTCGAGCAACAGCGTATCCACATCGCCTGCAGCCTCCACCGCACGGCCGGACATCGCCAGCACATTGAAGCGCACCAGGCGGTCCATGCCGGCAATGCCGATGGCCGATAGCAGCGCGCCGATGGTGGTGGGGATCAGCGTGACGAACAGCGCGACCAGCACGACGACGGAGATGGTGCCGCCTGCATAGGCGGCATACCTCGGGATCGTCACCGTCGCGAAAACGAAGATGATGGTGAGGCCGAGCAGCAGGATGTTGAGCGCAATCTCGTTCGGCGTCTTGGCGCGCTCGGCGCCTTCCACCAGCTTGATCATGCGATCAATGAAGGTCGAGCCTTGCGCCGCGGTGATGCGGACGCGGATCCAGTCCGACAGCACCTGCGTGCCGCCAGTGACCGCCGAACGATCGCCGCCGGATTCACGGATCACGGGCGCCGACTCGCCCGTGATGGCGGCCTCGTTCACCGACGCCACGCCTTCGATCACCTCGCCATCGGACGGGATGAGATCGCCGGCCTCGACCAGCACGATGTCACCCACTTTCAGCGTGGTGCCGGCCACCATGCGATAGCTGCGATCTGCTGCATCACTGCTGGTGAGTAGCTTGGCCTGGCTTTCGGTGCGCGTCTTCTTGAGTGTCTCCGCCTGCGCCTTGCCGCGCCCTTCGGCGACGGCTTCGGCGAAATTGGCAAACAGCACCGTGAACCAGAGCCACATGATGATCTGGAACGTGAAGGCGATGTCTTCACCGCCCGTCATCACATTCTTGATGAAGATCACGGTGGTGAGCGCGGCGACGACCTCGACCACGAACATGACCGGATTCTTGATCATCGCGCGTGGATCGAGCTTCCTGAACGAAGCCGAGATGGCAGGCAGAACAATTTTGGGATCGAGCAGCGCCGAGCTTGCAGCGCGCTTTTGCAGTTTGATGGTTTCCATGGGGATTGCTCCGATCAGAACAGGTTGCCTGACAGCATCGCAAGATGCTCAACGATCGGCCCCAGCGCGAGCGCGGGGAAGAAGGTCAAGCCGCCGATGATCAGGATGACGCCGATGACGAGGCCGACGAACAGGCCGCCGGTGGTCGGCAATGTGCCGGCCGAAGCCGCGATGGACTTCTTCGAGGCCAACGAACCCGCCATCGCCATGGCCGGCACGATCATGAAGAAGCGGCCGACCAGCATTGATGACGCCAGCGTCAGATTGTAGAAGAACGTATTGCCGGTGAGGCCGCCAAAGGCCGAACCGTTATTGCCGGTGGCCGACGTGAAGGCATAGAGCACTTCGGTGAAACCATGCGGGCCAGCATTGGCCATGGATGCCACTGCCGAAGGCAGCACCACGGCGACCGCGGTCCAGCCGAGATACATCAGCGGCAGGACGAGAATGGCGAGCATCGCCATCTTCACCTCGCGCGCCTCGATCTTCTTGCCGACATATTCCGGCGTGCGACCGACCATCAGCCCGGCGACGAAGATCGCCAGCACGACGAACAGCAGCATGCCATAGAGACCAGCGCCGACGCCGCCGACGATGATCTCGCCGAGTTGCATATTGATCAGCGGGATCATGCCGCCGAGTGCGGTAAATGAGTCATGCATCGCGTTGACAGCGCCACAGGAGGCCGCGGTCGTGATCACCGCGAACAGCGCCGAAGCAACGATGCCGAAGCGCGTCTCCTTGCCTTCCATATTGCCGCCGGTGAGGCCGAGCGCCTGCAGCGCATGGGTGCCCGATGCCTCCGCCCAGTAGGTGACAGCAACACCGACGATGAACAGCACACCCATCACGGCGAGGATCGCCCAACCCTGCTTGGGATTGCCGACCATGCGGCCAAACACATTGGTCATGGCCGCACCGATCACGAAGATCGCCAGCATCTGGATGAAGTTCGACAGGGCAGTCGGGTTCTCGAATGGATGCGCGGCATTGGCATTGAAGAAGCCGCCGCCATTGGTGCCGAGCATCTTGATCGCGATCTGCGAGGCGACTGGCCCGACCGCGATGCTCTGCTTGGCGCCTTCCAGCGTGGTCGCGTCCACGTAAGCACCGAGCGTCTGCGGCATGCCCTGCCAGACCAGCACCAGCGCGATGACGATGGAGATCGGCAGCAGCACATAGAGGGTGGCGCGGGTCATATCGACCCAGAAATTGCCGATTGTGCGCATGGACGAGCGTGCGAAACCACGGATCAGCGCCACAGCCAGCGCGATGCCAGTTGCTGCAGAGACGAAGTTCTGCACGGTCAGGCCGAGCATCTGGGTCAGATACGACATCGTGCTTTCGCCGCCGTAATTCTGCCAGTTGGTATTGGTGACGAAACTGACCGCTGTGTTGAAAGCGAGATCCGGCGCTACGGCGGACTGTCCTTGCGGATTGAACGGCAGCACATCCTGCAGCCGCAGCAGCGCATAGAGGAACACGAAGCCCGCGATCTGGAACAGGATCATGGCCACCGTATAAGTGAGCCAATGCTGTTCACGCTTTTGATCAACGCCGGACAGCGCGTAGATGCCGGCCTCGACCGGCCGCAGAACGGGCGAAAGAAACGTCCGCTCGCCATTGAACACGCGCGTCATGAAACCGCCCAGCGGTTTTGTGAGCGCCAGGACCACCGCGCAGAACAGCGCGATCTGTATCCATCCGATGAGTGTCATTGTGCTTGACCTTGTGGCGCGCGATCAGAACCGCTCGGGGCGGAGCAGCGCGTAAGTGAGATAGACGAGAAGAGCGGCCGAGACGGTGCCGGCCAGCACATAATCAAAGATCATGAGCCACCTCCTCACAGCCGCTCGCTGGCATAGGCGTAGCCCAGCGTGAGAAGGAAGAAGCCGAGCCCGAGGCCCAGCATGAGAATGTCCAGCATGGAATGCTCCTGATGCACTGGCACAGGGCGCAAACCGCGCCCGATGCTGGATCAGGTGCCATTCCAGACCGTAGGTTTTCGAGATGAGGGGAACTGCGACTTTATAGGAATCCCATAAAGATGCGGCACACTCTGCTCCTCATCCTGAGGCGCCGCGCAGCGGCGTCTCGAAGGATGGCCACACGATAACCCTGCCGGACAAGCCGATCACGCCTATGGCGCGCTTATATCTTTGGCCGGCCAGTCGTCTCGTATTCAAACGGCGCACCGCGCAAATCTCGTGATGCGGTCGCCTGACGATCGCGTTGCTCATGGAGTTTCGCCATGCCGCGTCTCTCAATTCACCCGAATCCGATCTCGCACGCGACATCTGATATCGACGGCCCGACGTTCACCGCGATCTGTCTCGCCTCCTGCAAGCGCCTGCCGGCGATGCGCCGCACCGCCGAAGCGCAACGTCTCGACCATCTCGTCGAAGCCGGTGCATGGACCGACGCAGCACTCGCACTCATCGCCCTCGAACTGCCGAGCTGGCAATTGCGCCGCCTCACCTTCGACGAGGGTGAATGGCATTGCGCATTGTCGCAGGAGCGCAACATGCCGGACTGGCTCGACGATGCCGTCGAAACGCATCATGCCGACATGGCCACCGCCATCCTCGAAGCGTTTCGCGGCGCCATTGGCCGCGATGGTACATCGCATCTCGCGATCGTGCCTATCAGCGCGCCCCAGCGCACCGATTTCACGCCGATGCTCTGCGAGAACTACTGCTAAGCGCCCGTCTTTCGGCTATGCTCGACACCTATTCGTGCCAGCAGAGCCGGAGCAAAATGTGAATTCGAGGACACCGGCTTTCGTCGCCGTCGATTGGGGCACCAGCAGCTTTCGCGGCTGGTTGATGACCGCAGACGGGCACGTTCTTGCAGAAACGCGCGGCCCGGAAGGCATGCTGCATTGTGCGACGTCAGGCTTCGCACCTGTGCTCGCGGATCATCTCGCCAAACTTGGCGCATCACAGGACTTGCCGGTGCTGATCTGCGGCATGGCCGGTGCCAAGCAAGGCTGGATCGAAGCCCCTTATCTGCACACACCGACACGCCTCGACGCGTTGCATGACGGCGCACAGCGTGTCGCCACAGCAGGCGATGTGCGCATCCTGCCCGGCATCGCCCAGGCCGATGCCGCCGCGCCCGACGTGATGCGCGGCGAGGAAACGCAGCTGCTCGGCGTCACTGAATCCGATTTCACCGGTCTCGTCTGCATTCCCGGCACCCACAGCAAATGGATCCGGATCGACAATGGCAGCGTGGTGTCGTTCACCACCTATATGACCGGCGAGTTGTTTTCGGTCATCGCCCAGCACAGCATTTTGAAACACGCGATCGATTCCGATGCGGGATCGACTGCAGCGAACAACGCATTCCGCGACGGCCTGCAACGCGCGCTTGATCGGCCGTCTGCATTGCCCGCCTCGCTGTTCAGCCTGCGCGCAGCCCAACTGCTCGGCTTCGAGAAACAGGCAGATGGTGCCGCGCGCTTATCCGGGTTGCTGATCGGCACCGAGATCGCCGATGCGAGGTCGCGCTACGGCAAAAATCCGGTCCGCCTGATCGGGGCGGGTGCACTGAAGGACCTCTATGCCGCGACGCTGGCTGGCGCCGGTTTCGAAACCAGCATCGTCGATGCTGAACGCGCGTCGCAACAGGGCCTGACCAAGGCCGCCATCCATTTGTGGGGAGCCAATTTCACATGACCCAACCCATGCCTTGGCCGACAGTGAAGCGCCCGCTCGTCGCCATCCTGCGCGGCGTAAAACCTGATGAAGTCGAAGGCATCGTCGAGACCTTGATCGACACCGGCTTCGAAATGATCGAGGTGCCGCTGAACTCGCCCGATCCGTTCGATTCGATCGCGCGCATCTGCAAGCGATTCGGCCAAGACACCCTCATCGGCGCCGGCACCGTCCTCACCGCCGACGATTGCGCCCGCGTGGCCGATGTCGGCGGCCGGTTGATGGTGAGCCCGAATGTGGATGGCGATGTGCTGGCTATGGCAGCGAAGCGCGGCATGGTCACCATGCCCGGCGTGTTCTCGCCCACCGAAGCCTTTCTCGCCCTCCGCCATGGCGCGTCGGCGCTGAAATTCTTCCCGGCCTCGATCCTCGGCGCCTCCGGCATCGCCGCCATCCGCGCGGTTCTGCCCCGGGATGCCGTGATCGGCGCCGTCGGCGGTGTGTCCGACAAGAATTTCGCCGATTACATCAAAGCCGGCATTACAGCCTTCGGCCTTGGCAGCAGCCTCTACAAGCCCGGAATGAGTGCCGCGGAGGTCAAAGCAACCGCGCAGGCGTCGGTTGTGGCCTATGATCGGGCGATCACCCGCTAGCGCGCCATAGCGCGACGCCTCTTTCCGCAAACAACAAAAAACCCGCCATGAAGGCGGGTTTCCGTAACGGTGCAGCCGTTTAGCGCGTGCAGCT
>CALRZK010000149.1:0-7173 GCA_943372615.1 Bradyrhizobium ivorense
AGATCGGGTCGGTGGCATCCAGCGTGACCTTGTTGATGAGCTGGCTGGCATCGAACCACGGCACGAACACCACGCCGCGCGGCGGCCGGTTGCGGCCATTGGTGTCGATGCGGGTACGGATTTCGCCGCGCCGCGAGGTCAGGCGGATTTCCGCGCCCTGGTTCAGGCCACGCGAGCGTGCGTCTTCGGGATGCATGAAGCAGCGCGCGCCGGGGAAAGCCTTGTACAGTTCGGGCACCCGCATGGTCATGGAGCCGGAGTGCCAGTGCTCCAGCACGCGGCCGGTCACCAGCCAGAGATCGTATTCATTGTCCGGCGCTTCCGCGGCAGGCTCATAAGGTACTGCGAGGATGCGCGCACGGCCGTCCTTGTTGCCGTAGAATTCGACCTTCTTGCCCGGCTTCACATAAGGGTCCAGCCCCTCGCGATAGCGCCACTTGGTCTCCTTGCCGTCCACCACGGGCCAGCGCATGCCGCGCACCTGATGCAGCATATCCCAGGGCGCGAGGTCATGGCCGTGGCCACGGCCGAAGGCCGCATATTCCTCGAACAGGCCCTTCTGGACGTAGAAGCCAAAGTCCTTGGACTCGTGGTTGTTGTAGTCCGCGGGGATTTCGCTGGTGGGGAATTTGTCCACCTGGCCGTTGCGATAGAGAACATCGAACAGCGTCTTGCCCTTATAGGCAGGGTTGGCGTCGAGCAGCGCGGCCGGCCACACGTCTTCAGTCGTGAAGCGTTTTGAAAACTCCATCAGCTGCCAGAGATCGGAGCGCGCGATACCGGGCGCGTCGACGAGCTGGCGCCACACATGGGTGCGCCGCTCGGCATTGCCATAGGCGCCTTCCTTCTCCACCCACATGGCGGCGGGCAGCACGCAGTCCGCCGACATCGCCGTCACCGTCGGATAGGCGTCCGACACGACGATGAAATTCGCGGGGTTGCGATAGCCGGGATAGGTTTCGTTCGAACTGTTGGGCGCGGCCTGAACATTGTTGTTCACCTGCACCCAGTAGAAATTGATCTTGCCGTCCTTGAGCATGCGGTCCTGCTCGACGGCGTGATAGCCGATCTTGTCAGGCAGAAGTCCAAACGGCACGCGCCAGAGTTCTTCGGTGTGCTTGCGATGCTCGGGATTGGTGACGACCATGTCGGCGGGCAGGCGATGCGCGAAGGTGCCGACCTCGCGCGCGGTGCCGCAGGCGGAAGGTTGTCCGGTCAGCGAGAACGGCGAATTGCCGGGCTCCGAGATTTTGCCGGTCAGCAGATGGATGTTGTAGATGAGCTGGTTGACCCAGACGCCACGGACATGCTGGTTCACGCCCATGGTCCACAGCGACATCACCTTGCGCTTGGGATCGGCATAGAGTTCGGCGAGTTCGAGCAGGTAGTTCTGATCGACGCCCGAAAGCTTCGACACCTTCTCCAGCGTGTAGTCCTTCACGAATTCCTTGAAGGCCGCGAAATCGATCGGCGTGGTGGCGCCGGCCGTAGCCGCGCCTTTCGCTTTCTGCTCCAGCGGATGCTCCGGGCGCAGCCCGTAGCCGATATCCGTCGTGCCCTTCACGAAGGTGGTGTGGGCATTGACGAACTCCATGTTGACGCGGTTCGTCGAGATGATGTGGTTGGCGATGAAATTGAGGATCGCCAGGTCGGTGCTCGGATGGAACACCATCGGGATATCGGCGAGATCCGAGCTGCGATGGGTATAGGTGGAGAGCACCGCGACCTTCACATGCGGATTGTTGAGGCGGCGATCGGTGAGGCGCGTCCACAGGATCGGATGCATCTCGGCCATGTTCGAGCCCCACAGCACGAAGGCGTCGGCGGCCTCGAAATCGTCATAGCAGCCCATCGGCTCGTCCATACCGAAGGTGCGCATGAAGCCGACGGCGGCGGAGGCCATGCAGTGGCGTGCATTGGGATCGAGATTGTTGGTGCGGAAGCCGGCGCGCATCAGTTTCGATGCAGCATAGCCTTCCAGCACGGTCCACTGGCCGGAGCCGAACATGGCGAGCGCGTTCGGGCCCTTTTCCTTCAACGTGGCCTTGGCCTTCGCCGCCATGGTGTCGAAGGCTTCGTCCCAGCTCACCGGGGTGAGATCGCCAGTCTTGTCGTAGACGCCGTTCTTCTTGCGGAGCAAAGGCGTGGTCAGGCGATCGGCGCCATACATGATCTTGGAGAGGAAGTAGCCCTTGATGCAGTTGAGGCCGCGATTCACTTCCGCCAGCGTATCGCCATGGGTGGCGACGACCTTGTTGTCCTTGACACCGACCATGACCCCGCAGCCGGTGCCACAGAAACGGCACGGCGCCTTCGACCATTTGATCGACAGCGAGCCGACGCCGCTGGCGACGGGCTGGGCCACTGCGGGAACGCTGATGCCGGCTGCTGCTGCAGCCACTGCTGCTGCCTGTGCCTTGAGAAGATCGCGCCGCGAAAGAGTCATTTCAATTGTCCTGATCGAGACGTTGTTCGAAAACCATGTTGGCGGACAGCACGCCCGGCCATGACGAGATCTCGGCGAGCATCGCGCCGAGTGCGCCGCTGCCGGGGCCTTCCAGCACCGCGACGAGCTTGTGCTCGGAGCGATGATGAATCTCGACGCCGGGCAGGCCCAGCAAGCGCGCCGACACCGCTTCGATCTGCGCCGGCAGCACCGACACGACCGCACTCGAGATGTGGTCGTGGTCTTGTGCAGACGCGTCAGCACTCGCGCCCGTGAACAGGGCGCGTCGGGTCATCTTGTTCGTCATGTGCGTGTCCTAGTGAACCGAAGGCGGGCCGGGGGGGCCGAAGAACATCTGGAAAATCCAGACGGAAAATCCGTAGCCACCGACGACCCCGACCGCGACGACAGGCCAGATAAAAACAATGATTGTGAGAAAGACGAGCAACTCCGACAGACGGCTGTTGCGCGCGGGTGCCTGATCAGGCGGAGAAATGTTCTGGTCCATCACCATATGCTCCCCCTTCGGTTAGCGGCCATATGCCTGCAGAAGAGGCGAGAGAGTCGCCTTGAGCATGTGCAACATGCCCGATGCGATGGCAGTGTTCTTTGCGCTACGTCAAACAACAAACCGGAAGATGGAATTAAAGAAGCAGGATCGAGCACGAGATCGATCGGCGCGCTCGGTTTGATTCAAATTTGTGTCGATCGCGACGGAGCAGGTGCAATGTCTGCGCTTCACGAGAACGAGCGATGAACCAGAAGGCGCATGACATGCTCGTCGCAGCGCCGCTGTTCGCGAATCTCGATGCGCAGGCACGCGCCGATATCATCGACTCCGGAAAGCGACTTGTACTCGACGTGGGTCTGTCGTTGTGGCGACAGGGCGAGGCGCCGGAATTGCTGGCCATCGTCATCAACGGCCAGATCAAGGAAACGATGATCGACGCGCAGGGCGGGCAGAAGGCGCTACACTATTTGCGCTGCGGAGATCTGCTCGGCTGCGCATCCTTGTTCGGCAACTATCCTCATTCGTTCACGGCGAGCGCAACCGAGCGAACCGAGCTGCTGTACTGGACCGCGAGCTGCTTCAACACGCTGATGCACGACCATCCCGATCTCGCCGTGAATGCTCTCGGCATTGTCGGCCGAAGCACCGAAGGCCTGTTGCGTCGCCTCCATGAAGCAACCAGCGAGAACGCCGACCGGCGCATCGCGCGGATCGTTCTCCGCCTTGCTGCGATCGGTGAAGTCGGTGTGAGCGATGCGCCCATCGAGCTCGCGCTGTCGCGCCAGGAACTGGCCGAGCTCAGCGACACCACGCTGTTCACCGTCAGCCGCACCATCTCGGCCTGGAACCGGATGGAAATCGTGAAGGCAGGTCGCGGCCGGTTGACCGTGATCGATCTCGGTCGGCTCGCCGGCCTGGCGGGCGCGCCGAACGCATCCTGAGGTGTTTGCCTCTGTGTTGCCGCAAGAGACGCGACATCCCGAATTCGGCCGATTTTTACAAGCCGTTGAAATGTCTCGGTGTTAGACTCCAAGCCTCTTGAGACAAACCAGAGGCAAACTTGCGTCAATCCTGCGAATGGCTGGCGATCATAGCTATCGCTGCAAAGCTGATTAGCCCCGCCGCGGCGGCCAGCAATCTGCTCACCGAAGCCCCTGATCTCACTGGTTTTTCGCAAGCCGGCCTCGACCGCGTGACCGAGATGCTGGACCGGGAAGTCTGGCAGGGCCACCTCGCCGGCGCCATCATGCTGATCCAGCGCCACGGCAAACCCGTCTATTATCAAGGCTTTGGCGTTCGTGATCCCAGGACCATGGCACCGATGACGCGGGACACGATCTTCCGCCTGTATTCGATGACCAAACCAGTCACCTCGGCAGCCGCCATGGTGCTGGTAGAGCAGGGCAAATTGAAGCTCGACGATCCCGTCTCCAAATACATTCCGGCCTATGCGAGCCCGCAGGTCGCGACCGAGAAGACAGACGCCAAGGGCCAGAAATATCTCGACTTTTCGCCGGCCCTGAAGCCGATCACGGTGCTCGATCTGATGCGCCAGTCGTCCGGCATCAGCTCGGCCTTCACCAATCTTGGCTTGATCACACAGCTTTATCTGAAAGCCGGTTTGTTCGACGGCGATTTCGACAATTCCGATTTCGCCGATCGCCTGGCCAAACTGCCACTCGCTTACCAGCCTGCAACCGTCTGGGATTACGGCCATTCCACCGATGTACTCGGCCGCGTCATCGAAGTCGCATCCGGCATGTCGCTTTACGATTTCCAGAAGCAATATCTCCTCGATCCGCTCGGCATGGTCGATACCAGCTACTACGTCCTCGATTCCGCAAAGGCGCCGCGGATCGCACAGCCATTGCCCAGTGATCGCATCATCGGCAATGAGGCGATCAGCGATCCCACCATCAAGCGCAAATGGGAATCCGGAGGCGGTGGCCTGGTCGGCACCGCGGGCGATTACGCCCGTTTCCTGCAGATGCTGCTCAATGGCGGCGCGATCGACGGCAAGCGAATCCTGAAGCCTGAAAGCGTTGCGCGCATGCGCAAGAACGAGGTCTCACCGGCTACCGACGTGAAGCCATGGGCCTATTACTATCCTGGCGCCGGCTTCGGCTACGGCCTCGGTTTCGGCGTCCGCACGGGGCCAGGCGAAGATGGCGTGCCGGGCTTTGTCGGAGAAATGGCCTGGGGTGGTGCGGCCGGCACCTACTTCTGGACCTATCCGGACCACGACATGGTGATGATCTTCATGGTGCAGACCCCAACCCAGCGTGGCCGCATCCAGCCGATCCTGAAGACGCTGGTCTATGAGGCCATCGTCAAATAGCGACTGCGCTGCGCGTCGTCGTGCGCGCGATCTCCATGAAGGCTCGCGCGGCGGCGGTCTGATAGCGATGGGCATCCCACAGGATCGCGGCTGAACGACGGATCCACGGCGGGCCGATCGGGACCATCGCCAGATCCTTCCGGCCGGTCAGGCTGCGATCGGCGAGAATGGTCGGCAGGCCTCCTGATCTCGCGAGTTCGATCAGGGCTTCCACGGAATCCATTTCGACCTGGATGTTGAGCTTCATGCCCGCAGGAAGTGATGCATCGATGATCCGGCGCGTGGCGTAGTTCGGAGTCAGCAGCGCAAGAGGGCGGTCGGCCAGAGCCTCAAGCGAAACGGACGCCTGCTGCGTCGTTCCGGATGACGTCGCGGACAGTAGCACCAGACGCTCGTCGAACAGACGGTCGGTGCCGAGATCGGGGTTCTGCGGCGGATCGAATGCGATGGCGAGATCGAGATGTCCCGCAAGAATGCGCTGTTCGAGACCCACGGCACTGCCAACCTCCACATTGAGGCGTACGCCCGGATATTTCTGGCTGAAGCTCGCGATCATCCCCGGCAGGAAGGCCGTGCTGTAGGTGTTGATGATGCCGACGCGCAAAACGCCCCGCATGCCGCCTTCGAGTTCGGCGATGGCCGTCCGCGCCGCTTCCGTCTGGACCATCAGCCGCAAGGCGTGTTCGCGCAATGCGCGTCCCGTCTCCGTCAGCTGCATGCCATGGGATGTCCGGTCGAACAGCACGGTTCCGAGATCCTGTTCGAGCGCGCGGATCTGCTGGGACAATGTGGGCTGCGCCACGCCAAGCACGTCTGCCGCCTTCGCCATCCGGCTGTGAGCTGCAACTGCGAGAAAATAGGTCAGACGGCGGGGATCCATAGCCCGATTACAATATCCTATCGAATTGATAGTTTCAAGTGGCTTGGCCTATGAGGCCTGCCGTGGCAAGGGATGCCCCGAAATGGCCGGAAGCAGCGCGGACTGCTGCTGTCCAATCCAATCCAATCCGATGGGAGGTTCCTGCTCATGTTGTCACGACGTCTTTTCGTCTCCGGCGCTGCCCGTGCTGCTCTGATCGGCGGCCTCGCTCTCTCGGGCGCACATCCGGTCGCTGCTCAGGAATACCCGACCAAGCCGATCCAGCTCATCGTGCCGTTCGCGGCCGGCGGCGCCGCTGATATCATCGGCCGCACCATCGCGGAGAAGCTGGGCCAGATTTACGGCCAGCAGGTTGTGGTCGAAAACCGTGGCGGAGCAGGGTCGAATATCGGCATCGGCGCTGCCGCGAAGGCCGCGCCTGATGGCTATACGCTGGTGCTCGGCTCGATCGCCGTCGCCGTGAACCCATGGCTCTTCAAGTCGATGCCCTATGATCCGATGAAGGATCTGACGCCGCTGACGCTCGCGCTGGAGACGCCGAATGTGGTGCTGGTGGCGCCGTCATCGCCCATTAAGAACATCCGCGATCTCATTGCTTATGCGAAGGAAAAGGAAAAGTCGGGCGGCGCGACCTACGGCTCGGCCGGCATCGGCTCGTCGCTCCATCTGGCTGCCGAACTGTTCCGCCAGAAAGCCAAGATCGAGCTGACCCACGTGCCGTATCGCGGCTCGTCCCCGGCGCTCACGGACCTGATGTCGGGCCGCATCGACATGATGTTCGACAATGCCTCGACGGCGCTGCCGCAGGTGCAGGGTGGCAGCCTCCGCGCTATCGCGGTCACGACCAAGAACCGTATCGCGGCACTCCCGGATGTCCCGACCATCGACGAGTCCGGCGTGCCCGGCTTCGAGCTCGGCAACTGGTGGGCCATCTTCGGACCCGCCAAGATGCCGCCTGCGCTTGCGGATCGCATCAGCGCCGATCTGCGCAAGGTGCT
>CALRZK010000150.1:0-7169 GCA_943372615.1 Bradyrhizobium ivorense
CGTCCTTGCTTGGGATAAAGACCATCGCCGTCGGCATGACATTGTTGAGATTGCAGGCATCGTGGCCGGCGCCGGACGTAATGCGGCGGTGCGAGTAGCCAAGCTCCGTCGCGGCGCTCTCGACGGCGTTGACAAAAACCTTGTTGAAGTGCGTCGGCGGCTTGTGCCAGACCTTGTCGAAGACGACGTCGACCTTGCGCTTGGCTGCAATCGCCGCAATGGCCTCGCGCACGCCTTTCTCGATGGCGTCCAGCTTGCCGGCATCGGCGCTGCGCAGATCCATGGTGAAGGCGATCTCGCCAGGGATGACATTGCGCGAGGGATTGGCAATCACGGCCTCGCCGATGGTGCCGAGCGCACCGATCTCCGTCACCACGCGCTCCGTCGCCAGCACGATCTCCGACAGCGTGCCCAGCGCGTCCTTGCGCAGCGGCATCGGCGTCGAGCCGGCATGGCTTTCGAAGCCGGTGATCTTGCCGTCAAACCACAGCACGCCCTGGCCGGCTTCCACAACGCCGATGGTCTTGCCTTCAGCTTCGAGGATCGGCCCCTGTTCGATATGCAGTTCGACGAAGCCGGAGAATCTCTGGGTGCCGACGGCGACATCGCCGCGATAGCCGATGGAGTCGAGCGCTTCGCCGACGGTCACACCGGCAATATCCTTGCGCGACAAGATATCGTCGGTGGTGAAATCGCCGACATAAGCGGCCGAGGCCATCATGGCCGGCGCAAAGCGCGAGCCTTCTTCATTGGTCCAGTTGGCGATGCAGATCGGTGCATCCGTCTCGATGCCGGCATCGTTCAGCGTGCGCACCACTTCCAGCGCGCCGAGCACGCCCAGAATGCCGTCGAACTTGCCGCCGGTGGGCTGGGTGTCGAGATGCGAGCCGATGCCGATCGGGGCCTTCGACATGTCGCGGCCCTTGCGCAGCGCGAACATGGAGCCCAGCGCGTCGATCTTCACTTCAAGACCGGCATCCTCGCAGGCCTTGCGAAACCAGTCGCGGACCTGCTTGTCTTCGGCGCCGAGCGTCAGGCGTCGCACACCGCCTTTCGGTGTGCCGCCGAATTTCGCCGTCTCATTGATCGCACCCCACAGACGTTCAGAGTTGATCTTGAGATTGTCGCCGAGCTTGGTCATGCCGTTCGTCCTGGGAGTTTCGCGTGGTGGAATGAGGTTGAATTCAATGACCCGCCGTCGCCAGCGCGTCAATCAAGGGGCTGATATGCGGCGGCGTGCATGATGCCGCACTGTCCTGCGCGAGCTGAGCGGCGAGGCCGGCGACGAGCTCGATGGCGACGGTGTCGGGCGAGGCGAGCCAGCTTGCTGCAAAAGTCAGTGGCTGGATCGGCACATTGGTGTTGAGCAGCTGCAGCCGGCCATCGGCGAGTTCGTTCTGCACGATGGCCGTTGGGATCACAGCGATGCCGAGACCTTCGATCGCCATGTGAATGACGGTGGCGAGGGAGGCGCTGGCATGTAGCCGGATCGGCGGCAGTGATGGCCGGTTGAAAATGGAGCGCACGATCTCATAAGGCCGTGTCTTGCGCGGGAAGGTGATGATCGGATGTTTTGCGAGATCCTCGACGGATAGCGTCTCATGGCCGAGCCCGAGCGAAGGGCTGGCGAGAAAGCCGATCTGATAGTCGCACAGAACCTTGTTGTGGACGTCCGATGCCGCGAGCGGCCCGACGACGAAAGCAAGTTCGATCTCCTGCGCGAGCAGGCGTGCGCGCAGGTTGGGCGTGATATCGACTTCGATCTCCAGCGACAGGTTTGGATAGGCCTCGTTCACCTGCTTGATCAGTTTCGAGAGCCAGGTGTGCACAATGGTCTCGGCGACACCGAGCCTGAGCACGCCGCGCATGGCGGAGCGGTCGCCCATGGCCGTCATCATCTCGGCGCGCAGTCCGATCAGCTTCTCGGCATAAACGAGCATCTGCCGGCCGGCAGGGGTAGGGGAGGCGATACGCCGATCGCGCTGCAGCAAGCGCACGCCGACTTCATGTTCGAGCTGCGCAATACGTTGTGAGATAGCAGGCTGCGTGGTGTGGAGCTTGTGTGCTGCACCGCGAAAGCTGCCGAGGTTGACCACCCAGAGAAATGTCTCCAGCGCCTTGAAGTCTGCCATCCCGCTGTGTTGTCCCTTTAGATAAATTCGATTTATGGGAGGCGATCAGAAAACACGATTAGACATTATCCTAACGCTGTGTCCCACTAAGTCGAGGCCAAAACTCAGGCAAGGCGATTATTGAGGCAGGGTGCTATGGGCAATCCGGCGAAGCTCGATCGTGATGAAGCCAGCAATGATCTGCCTAGTGCAGTGGCGCGGCGTGCCTATCGCGCTGGCAAATATGCGAGTACCGCCGGCGTTGCGCCGGGCTATGTGCAGGGCAATCTCGTCATCCTGCCGGAAGCGCAGGCGTCCGCCTTCCATCGCTTCTGTCAGCTTAATCCAAAGCCATGCCCGATCATCGGCATGTCTGACGTGGGCGATCCCCGCATTCCCGCGCTTGGTCTCGATCTCGATATTCGCACCGACATTCCGCAATATGTGGTCTGGAAAGACGGCGAGGCGATCGATCGCCCCGCGGAAGTGAACAAATACTGGCGCGATGATCTCGTGTCCTTCGTGATCGGCTGTTCCTATTCATTCGAGGAGCCGATGATGGCGGAAGATCTGCCGATCCGTCACATCGAGCAGGATACTTTGGTGCCGATGTATCGCACCAATATCGCCTGTAAATCCGCGGGCCCCTTTGCGGGCCCGATGGTGGTCTCGATGCGACCGCTGAAGCCGGCTGATGCGATCCGCGCTGTACAGATCACCTCACGCTTTCCGTCCGTGCATGGCGCGCCGGTGCATCTCGGCCTGCCCGGGTCCATCGGCATCAAGGATATCAGCAAGCCCGATTACGGTGATGCAGTTGTTATCAATGACGACGAAATCCCGGTGTTCTGGGCCTGCGGAGTCACACCGCAAGCCGTCATTGCAGCTGCGAAAGTGCCGTTCGCGATCACGCATGCGCCGGGCGTGATGCTCATCACCGACCTCAAGAATAAGCAACTTGCTGTTTTATAAGAAGCAGCTTGCCGATCTTTCGAGCTTTACCGTAACCTCGATTAGTTCCTATCGATAGCTGCCGATCACAAAGGACAACGATATGACGATTTCTCGCCGTGATGTTCTGCTTGGAGGCGCTGCCTCCGCCGCGCTGCTTCCACTTGCGACCAAGGTCAGTGCGCAAGCCAAGGAGGTCGTGATCGGCGTGATCTATCCGCTGTCGGGCGCCAGCGCGCAGATCGGCGTCGATGCGCAGAAGGCGTTCGAGACCGCTGCCGACATCATCAACAAGAACTACGACTTCGATCTGCCGATGGCGAAAGGCGAAGGCTTTTCCGGCCTCGGCGGCGCCAAGCTGCGCCTTGTGTTTGCCGACCATCAGGCCGACCCGCAAAAGGGCCGCGCCGAAGCCGAGCGTCTTATCACCCAGGAAAAGGTCTCGGCCATTGTCGGCACCTATCAGAGCGCCGTGGCCGTCACCGTCAGCCAGATCTGCGAGCGTTATCAGGTGCCGTTCATCTCGGCCGACAACTCGTCGCCGAGCCTGCATCGCCGCGGTTTGAAGTACTACTTCCGCGCTGCGCCGCATGACGAAATGTTCTCCACCGCCATGTTCGACTTCTTCGATGCGATGAAGAAGAAGGGGCAGAAGATCGAGACGCTGGCGCTGTTCCACGAAGACACGATCTTCGGCACCGACTCGGCCAATGCCCAGCTTAAGCTCGCCGCCGATCGCGGTTACAAGATCGTCGCCGACATCAAGTATCGTGCGAACTCGCCGTCGCTCACCGCCGAAGTGCAGCAGCTCAAGGCCGCCAATGCCGACGTGCTGATGCCGTCGAGCTACACGACCGACGGCATCCTGCTGATCAAGACCATGGGCGAACTCGGCTACAAGGCGAAGAACATCGTGGCGCAGGACGCCGGCTTCTCCGAAAAGGCGCTGTATGACGCGGTCGGCGACAAGATTCCGGGCGTGATCTCGCGCGGCTCGTTCTCGCTCGATCTCGCCGCCAAGCGTCCGATGGTCGGCAAGATCAACGACATGTTCAAGGAAAAGTCCGGCAAGGATTTCAACGATTACTCATCGCGCCAGTTCATGGGCCTGATCGTGATGGCCGATGCGATCAATCGCGCCAAATCCACCGATGGCGAGAAGATCCGCGAAGCGCTGGTCGCCACTGACATGCCGGGCGAGCAGACCATCATGCCATGGGCCAAGGTCAAGTTCGACGAGATGGGTCAGAACAACAACGCCGACCCGGTGCTGCTGCAATATAATGGCGGCAAGTTCGTCACGATCTTCCCGCCGCAGGCCGCCGTGGCGGATGCGATCTGGCCGATGCCGTAAGGGCGCTTGTTACCCGCCCCCCGCGCGAAGCGAAGCTTCGCTAGGTGGGGAGGGTGGACGGCCGAAGGCCGGCCGGGTGGGGGTGCCACAAGCTCCGTCACTCGCGGAGGCACCCCACCCAGGCCTATCGGCCGACCCTCCCCACTGCGCGGCTTCGCCGCTTGAGGGAGGGAGGCCACTGCCGCCATCGCTTCACGACCGAGAGGAAAGCCTTTGACCGCCGCGACCATCATCCAGAGCCTTGCCAGCGGATTGCTGATGGGGCTGCTTTACGGCCTGCTCGCCGTCGGCCTCGCGCTGATCTTCGGCCTGATGGACGTCACCAACTTCGCCCATGGCGAATTCCTGATGTTGGCGATGTACCTCACTTTCTTCCTCTTCATGTTCTGGGCGGTCGATCCTCTGTTGTCGATCCCCATCGTCGCCGCCGGCATGTTCGTGTTCGGCGCGGTGATCTATCTGATTATCATACGCTTCGCGATGCGGGCCAAAGCCAATGTCGGCATGGTGCAGATCTTCGCGACATTCGGCCTCGCGATCCTGATGCGCGGTCTCGCGCAATTCTTCTTCACGCCGGACTATCGCAGCATCCCGAACTCCATGCTCGGTGGAAAGACGCTCGACGTGTTCGGCGTATTCCTGCCCGTGCCGCAACTGGTCGGCGCGCTGATCTCCATCGCCGCCTTCGGCGCGCTCTACTTCTTCATGAAGAAGACCGATTTCGGCCGCGCGCTGGAAGCGACGCGCGAGGATGCCGGCGCGGTGGCGCTGGTCGGCATCGACAAGAACAAGGTGTTCGCGCTCGGCTGGGGCCTCGGCTCCGCGCTCATCGGCCTGGCCGGCGGCGTGATGGCCATCTTCTTCTACATCTATCCCGATGTCGGCGCGTCCTTCGCGCTCATCGCCTATGTGACCGTGGCGCTCGGCGGCTTCGGCAGCGTGTTCGGCGCATTCGCCGGTGGCATCATCGTTGGCCTCGTCGAGGCGACCACGGCGATGATCCTGCCGCCCTCGCTGAAATCGGTCGGCATCTATGCCGTCTATCTCCTTGTCGTCTTCATCCGCCCGCGCGGCCTGTTCGGATCGATCTGATGGACAGCTTTACCCAACGCCGTCGCCGCGACCTCATGCTTGCCGGTTTTTTTGCCGCCATCGCCGCTTGCGTGCCGTTCTTCGTCAAGGACGTCTATGTGCAGAACATCATGGTACTGACCCTGATGTATGCGGCGCTGTCGCAGGCCTGGAATATTCTGAGCGGCTATTGCGGCCAGATCTCCCTCGGCCATGCGCTTTATTTCGGCCTCGGCGCCTATACGACGGCGCTGCTGTTCACGAAATTCGGCGTGCTGCCCTGGTTCGGCATGCTGGCTGGAGGCGCCATCTCGTCAGTGATCGCATTGGCGCTCGGCTATCCCACCTTCCGCCTGCGCGGCCATTATTTCGTCATCGCCACCATCGTCATCGCCGAAATCGGCTTCCTGCTGTTCCACAATTGGGACTACGCGGGCGCGGCGCTCGGTATCGACATCCCGGTGCGCGGGGACAGCTGGGCCAAATTCCAGTTCACGCGCAGCAAGCTGCCCTTCTATTACTTCGCCCTCGTGTTCTGCTGCGTCGCCTGGCTGATCACCTGGTGGCTGGAAGACTCCAAATGGGGTTTCTGGTGGCGTGCGGTGAAGGACAATCCCGATGCCGCCGAGAGCCTCGGCGTCGTGGTCTTCAATTCCAAGATGGGCGCCGCCGCCGTCTCCGCTTTCCTCACTGCGATCGGTGGCGCGTTCTATGCGCAGTTCGTCTCCTATATCGATCCTGAAAGCGTGATGACTTTCCAGTTCTCGCTGCTGATGGCTTTGCCGGCCGTGCTCGGCGGCATCGGCACGCTATGGGGGCCCGTGCTTGGCGCCGTCATCCTGATCCCGATGACCGAACTGACGCGCTCCTTCATCGGCGGCTCCGGCCGCGGCGTCGATCTCATTCTGTATGGGGCGGTCATCGTGCTGATCTCGCTGGCGCGGCCGGATGGCCTGATCGGCCTGTTCTCGCGACGACCCGCCTCGAAAGGAGTGCCGCAATGAGCGTGCCTCTGTTGGAAACCCGCGGTGTCTGGCAACGATTCGGCGGCCTGATCGCCAATAGCGATGTCTCGATCTCGGTTGGATCAGGTGAAATCGTCGGACTGATCGGCCCGAATGGCGCCGGCAAATCGACACTGTTCAACCTGATCGCCGGCGTGCTGCCTCCCACGCAAGGCTCGATCTGGTTCGACGGCAAGGATGTCACCCGCATGCCTGCCGCCGAGCGTTGTGCGCTCGGCATCGCCCGCACCTTCCAGGTGGTGAAAAGCTTCGAGACGATGACTGTCATCGACAATGTCATCGTCGGGGCGCTGATCCGCAACGACAAGATGAAGGACGCTCGCCGCAAGGCCCATGACGTCCTTGAATTCTGCGGCCTCGCGCCGCGCGCGGACAAGCTCGCCCGCGAGCTGATCCCGTCCGAGAAGCGGCGACTCGAAGTCGCCCGCGCGCTCGCCACGGAGCCGAAGCTGTTGATGCTCGATGAATGTCTCACTGGCCTCACGCCGCTGGAAGCGCAGTCCGGCGTCGCACTGGTGCGCAAGGTGCGTGACACCGGCGTCACCGTGCTGATGGTCGAACATGTCATGGAAATCGTGATGCCGCTGGTCGATCGTGCCATCGTGCTCAATCTCGGCAAGAAGCTCGTCGAGGGCAAACCCGCGGATGTCGTCCGGC
>CALRZK010000151.1:0-7153 GCA_943372615.1 Bradyrhizobium ivorense
AGGTGGGCACGCTGCGCTTTGCCCACCCTACAAGGATCTTCCATGAGCGCCGTTTTCGAAAAGCTGATCGCCAAATATGCCGAGCGCGGGGATTTCGAGCGTCTGAAGCAGTATCAGGCCGACCGCATTGCCTGGATCGAAAGCATCCGCAACGGGACCTATGAGAAAATGCATCTGGTCGAGAATAACGACCCGGTGCCGCTGATCGCCGAAATCGAGCGCGAACTCGCCTGTATCGAGGCGGCGCTGAAGAAGCAGCATTGAGAGCCGGAATTGGACCGGCTTTGCGCCAAATGACACTTCGGTGATCGCACCGCATCATCCGAAAGTCACACTCGCCAGTTGCAAGCGTCTCCCATAGTGTGCCGCCCATAAAAATCATGGGAGGCACTTATGAAACTTGGACTGACGTCCGCTGCCGCGCTTTGCGGCCTTTTCCTTGCCACTTCGACCCTGACGCCCGCTGCAGCGCAAGGTGTGAAGATCGGCATCCTCAACGACCAGTCCGGCGTCTATGCCGATTACGGCGGCAAGGGCTCGATCGAAGCCGCCAAGATGGCGATCGAGGATTTTGGTGGCGAAGTGCTCGGCCACAAGATCGAGATGGTCACCGCCGACCATCAGAACAAGCCGGATCTCGCCGTCTCCATCGCGCGCCGCTGGTATGACGTCGAAAACGTGGACATGATCACCGAACTCACCACCTCCTCGGTGGCGCTGGCGGTGCAGGAGCTTTCGGCGCAAGCCAAGAAGATCGATATCGTCGTCGGCGCTGCGACCTCGCGCATCACCGGCGATGCCTGCTCGCCCTATGGCTTCCACTGGTCATTCGACACCCGCGCGCTGGGCGTCGGCACCGGCGGTGCGCTGACCGAGAATGGCGGCGATACCTGGTTCTTCCTCACCGCCGACTACGCCTTCGGCTATTCGCTGGAGAAGGACACCGGCGATATCGTGAAGTCGAAGGGCGGCAAGGTGCTCGGCGCCGTGCGCCATCCGCTGAACTCGTCGGACTTCTCGTCATTCCTGCTGCAGGCGCAGGCGTCGAAGGCCAAAGTCATCGGCCTCGCCAATGCCGGCCTCGACACCACCAATGCGGTGAAGCAGGCGGCGGAATTCGGCATCGTCTCCGGCGGCCAGAAGCTTGCCGGCCTGTTGATGACGCTGGCGGAAGTGAACGGCCTCGGCCTCAATGCGGCGCAGGGACTTGTACTCACCGAGTCCTTCTATTGGGACCGCGACGACAAATCGCGTGAGTTCTCCGAGCGCTTCTTCAAGCGCACCCAGCGGATGCCGAACATGATCCAGGCCGGCACCTATTCGGCCACGCTGTCCTATCTGAAGGCGGTGAAGGCGGCCGGCACCAAGGACACCGAAGCCGTCACCAAGAAGCTGAAGGAGCTTCCGGTGGAAGACGCCTTCTCCCAGGGCGGCAAGGTGCAGGCCAATGGCCGCATGGTGAAGGACCTCTATCTGTTCGAGGTCAAGAAGCCGTCGGAATCGAAGAAGCCGTGGGATTACTACAAGCAGCTCGCCGTGGTGCCCGGCGACAAGGCCTATCCGAATGCAAAGGACAGCGGCTGCCCGCTGACGAAGTAAGTATCGACGCTGCCTCTTAACCTCTCCCCGCTTTTGCGCGGGGAGAGGTCGCCGGGCCTTCGCGGCGGGTGAGGGGCGTGGCACGCGCGTTATTTTGAGCTGATCACTCTCGGGTCGAAAAACGCGATCCGAGAGTATGAGTACATGGCAGGCCGCGTGCCATGCCCCGCACCCGGTCCGGCTACGCTGCGCTTCGCCGGATCGACCTCTCCCCGTAAAGAACGGGGAGAGGTTAAGGCGCCGTCGCGCTGTCAGTATCCCGTCATTTCCAGATAGCCGACGCCGCTATGCGATCCGCTGAATCGCACCGGGCCTTCCCAATAAGCGAATGTCGTTGCCATCCAGCTTTGCGTATTGAGCGGCACAGTCTCGATTTGCAGTCCGCGCGAAGCGATGGCGATCCGCCATGACGTTGGAACCTTGCGCCCCGCAATCTCCGTCGTGGCCAGTGGCGTCATCGCGATCGCGTCGGGTGCCAGTTGCGCGGATTTGCCATCCGCGGTGATCCAGTTGCCGGCGAAATAGTGGCTGCCGTCCTTCTGGCGCAACCGGAACAGCATCAGCTTTTCATCATCGGGCAGATGCAGCGAAAACCAGTCCCAGCCGGTTTGATCCGACGCCAGCGGCTGGCTCGAATATTCGCGGTCCATCCAGGCCAGGCCGGTGACGGCGATGTCCTTGCCGTCGATTGTGAGCGAGCCTGAAGCCGTGAAATAAGGCTGGCTGTAATAGTATGAAGCCTGCCCTCGCTCGGACTTGCGGCTGTAGCCGGCATCGCCTTGCAGGACCAAGGGGCGCCCGGCATCGAGGCGAAGCCGGTAGCTGAAATTCTGCGCCGATGCGCTGACTTCGAGCGGCGCCACGTTCATTTCGGAGAAACCGTCGAGCCCGCGCATCTCCCACGCATCGATCCAGGCGCGGAACGGTGTGTCCGTGACACCGGCTTGCCCGACGCCGCCGCGGGCGAATGTCTCTGCAGCGTGATGCGTCGTCGCCGATGTCACGCCGGCATGGCCCATCCAGATCTGCGGCGTTGCCCAGCCGCTGTCTTGCGTGCTCGGCGCCATGGCCTGCCGGAACAGCGTCCATTGCACGCCATAGGCATTTCCCGCGGCGTCGGTGAGGTTGGCGGTGAGGTACCACCATTCGATGCGGAACTGCGGATGCGGGCCGTGATCGGTCGGGAAGGTGAGCATGTGTCCCGGCACGACAGGCGCAAAAGTCCCGGCATCGCGGCCGAGCCCGGCAAAGCCCTGCGCCCAGGCCTGTGGTGCGCCAAAACCCATCAGCGCGAGGCCGCCGGCAAAGCTGCGTCGTGTCAGCCTAGCGCTCATTGGCGAACACCTTGACCAGCTCAGCCGGCTGCATGCGCAGCAGCCGCAGGATGGGCAACAGCGATGCCAGCAGCGCGGCCAGCATGGCGACGCCGAGCAATTCGATGAGCTGGAGTGGGAAGACGTGAAACGGCAGCCGCCAGCCAAAGGCTTTTACATTGACGATGGCGATCAGGCACCACGCCACCAGCAAGCCGAGCGGCAGGGCGAGCAGCGAGGTGATCAGCGCCACACACAGGGTCTTCAGCAGCTCAATGCCTGCGAGCCGTCGTCGCGTCAGGCCGATGGCCCAGAGCGGTGCGAGTTGCGGCAGGCGTGAATTGCTCAGCGTGAGCAGGCTGGTCAGCAGCGCCACGCCGGCGACGCCGAGCGTGAAGGCGTTGAGCGCGGAGGTGACCGCGAAGGTGCGGCCGAACACGCCGAGCGCTTCATTCTTCACGCTGGCCTGATCGGCGAGATTGCGGCCATCGAGGCCGAAGCGTGCGCGGATGGCGTCGATGACGATGGATACGTTCTCTGGCGCTACGCGCAGACCCATGCGAGTGCGGGGGCTTTCGGGAAAGTGCTTCAGCAGCGCATCCACATTGACGGCAAGCTGTCCCTTCGGATTGCCATAGTCGGCATAGATGGCGGCAACCTTTACGGTCCATGGCCCGGCTGGCGTCGGTAGGGTGATCGTGTGGCCGATGGCGAGATTCATCCGTCGCGACAGCTGCTCGCTGATCAGCGCGCCATTGCCGTCGCGGACACGATCCCATGCGTCGCGGGTGGCATCGAGGAGCGGCCAGCGATCGCGGAAAGTGGCGTGATCGGGAAGACCGTTGATCTCCACCGGCGCGCCGTCGAGTTGAATTTCGGCTCGGCTGCCGGGCAATACGGCCTGCACGTCGGGGCGCTGTTTCAGCCAGTCCCTGATCTCGCTGGCTTGCGCATCGCTCGCAGCGTTGATGTAGACCTCGGATGACAGCCGCCCATCGAGCCAGCCGACGAAGGTGCGGCTAAAACTTTCGACCATGGTGCCGACGCCGACATTGACGGCCAGCGCCAGCAGCAATGCCATCAGTGCGAGCGAGAGGCCGGAAAGCTGCAGACGGCTGTCAGCCCAGAACCAGGTGAGAATCGGTCGTTTTGTGCTCCGTTCGCCCGCGGCCAGCACGAGGCCGAGCAACACGGGAAGGGCCAATGCTGCGCCGAGCAGTAGCGCGGCGAGAACTGTGAAACCTGCGATCAGGGAATCGCCGAACCAAAGGATGAGTGCAGCCGCGGCGAAGACGAGCAGGGCGCTAATGCCCTGCAGCCGCAACCAGCGATGCTGGGCCTGTTGCCAGGCATAAGGCTGCGCGGTGGCGAGCAAGGGCAGGCGCACGGCCTTGAGCAGGCTCGATGTGGCAGCCAGCAGCGCGCCGATCACCGAGATCGCGAGTCCGGCCAGCCACCATTCCGGTTTCAGCGTGAGCTGACCGGGGATCTGCGCGCCATAGAGGCCGCGCAGGCTGGCGGCGACGTCGGGCAACAGCGAGGCGGCGATGAGATAGCCGCAGACGAGGCCGATACTGCCGGCCATCAAGGCGATGGTGACGAGTTCAAGAATGAGGACGGCATTGAGTTGTCGCGCGGAGACACCGCAGGCGCGCAGCGTGCGCAGCATCGGCAGGCGCTGTTCGAAGCCGAGGCCGATGGCGGAGTTGACGATGAACAGGCCGACAAAGAATGACAGCAGGCCGAAGGCAGTCAGATTGAGATGGAAACTGTCGGTGAGACGTTCGAGATCGGTCTCGCTTTCGGGTTGGACGAGGTGGAGCTGTTGTCCCGCCACGCTCTCCAGCGTCGCGCGCGGGCCTTTCGCGTTGCCGATCAGCAGGCGTGTGACCTGATCCGGCGTCGCCAGCAGCGTTTGCGCGATGCCGATATCGACGACGACAACGCCCGGTGCCAATGCTGGTTGCAGCTTGAGCGGCGGCAGCGTGCGGCCATTGCCGAGCGTCGGCGTCGCGCCTTCGCGCAGACCGAGTTCGGTCATCGTCTCGCGCGAGATCAGCGCCTGTCCGGGCGGCGCGATGAACGCTTGCGCGCCGGTGGTGCCGATCTCGGCAGCAGCGCTCGCTTCCGATGGCATGGTGACCGGCTCAATGCCGAGCAGGCGCACGCTGTGGCCTTCGAGCTGGACACGCGCTTCGAGCACGGGCGACACCGGCCAGCCGGCGCGGCGCAGATCGACGAACAGTTTTTGCGGGAACGCGCCGCCAGCCGGCGACACCAGCATCGGTGTGCGCGTGCCGCCGAAAGCTGCGGCGGCACGGTCATAGCTCGTGCGCGCCTGCTGATTCAGTGCCTGCACGCCGCTCCACAGCGCGGTGGCGGCGATCAGGCCGATCATCAGCGTGGCGAATTGCAGCGGATGTCGGCGCCAGTGGCTGAGCAGCACGGCGAGGATCCACAGCGCGCGCCTCACGCGATCAGTCCCGCATGGAGATGGACATGATGATCCAGCATCGCGGCGAGGCGCTCGCTATGGGTCACCATCAGGAAGCCGCAGCCGCTGCGGGCGACGAGATCGCGGACGAGATGCATCACCTCATTGGCGGTGTCTTCGTCGAGATTGCCGGTGGGTTCGTCGGCGAGGAGGAGCGATGGCTTCGAGGCCAGTGCGCGCCCGATGGCGACGCGCTGTTGCTGGCCGCCGGACAGCTGCTCGGGATAGCGCTTCAGCAACGCGCTGAGGCCCAGCCGCTCGATCAACTCGCTTTGCCAGGCGGCATCGTGCTGTCCGGAGATGCGCGACTGGAAGGCCAGATTATCGGCAACCGAAAGCGAAGGAATCAGGTTGAATTGCTGAAACACGAGGCCGAGCCGGTCGCGCCGGAGTGCGGCGCGCTCGGCATCTTTCAGTCCGGTGATCGTCACATCGCCCAGCAAAATCTCTCCGCTATCGGCTTCGTCGAGGCCTCCGATCAGATGCAGCAGCGTACTCTTGCCGCTGCCGCTCTCGCCGGTCAGCGCAACGCTTTCACCGGCAGCAACGGCGAGATCAACACCGCGGAGGACAGCGACGTTGTCCTGTGCGGAACGATAGGATTTGGTGAGATGACGGACCGTGAGCATGTGGCGCCACCCTAGCAAGGATGGCGCGTGAGATCACGGCTTCAATGCGTCGCTTATGCGATGGCGGTCTTTGGCTTCCGTTCCGACACCATCGCCAGCAATACCGTCGCCAGCATGAAGCAGGCCGATGCGCCGAACACCCAGTGTGGCAGCGCGTGGTCCATGAACCAGCCGAACATGATCGGCGAGACGATGCCGCTGAAATTGAAGCCGGTGGAAACGATGCCGAAGGCGCGGCCTGCGGCGCCGGGCGGTGCCGCCTGACGCACCAGCATGTCGCGCGATGGCGTGATCACGCCACCGAGGAAGCCGGCGACGGTCATGTTGGCAATGATCGCCCATGCGGGCAGCGTAAAGATCGCGATGGCGCCGATGATCACGGCGTTGATGATGAAGCAGACGGCTGCAACACGGCTGTGATGCACGGTGCGATCCGCCAGCCAGCCACCTGCCAACACGCCGACGGCGCTGGCGGCGAGGAACGAGGTCAGTGCGATATTGGCTGAGGACAGCGTGATGCCGTAGCCGTTCATCAGTGCGACGATGCCAAAACTGTTGATGCCGCCCTGCGACAGTGCCAGCAGCGTGAAGAACAGCGTCAGCATCATGATCGCGGGGGTCATCACGCTGACCTTCGGCGCTTCAGCGCCTCCAGCCTTGTGCGCTTGCGCCGCGCCTGCATCGGGGATCCCGACCACAATCAGCATCAGCGCGATGGCGACTCCGATACCACCGGCAACGACCAGCGCGCCTGCGCCGCCCACAGACGCCAGCAGCGCGACCATCATCGGAGGTGCCACCGCGCCGCCGACAAAGCCGGCAAAGGTGTGGATCGAGAAGGCGCGGCCCATCTTGGACTCGTCCATATGGGCGGCGAGGATGGCGTAATCGGCGGGGTGATAAACGCTGTTGGCGAGGCCGAGCAGGCCGGCGCAGATGATCAGCGCGGGATAGCTGAGAAACAGGCCGAGCACGACCAGCGCACTGCCGCCGAGCAGGACGCCCAGGATCAGGATGATGCGGGCCCCTACGCGATCGACCAGGAAGCCGATCGGCGCCTGGGTCAGGCCGGAGACGACGGCGAAGGTGGTGAGCGCGAAGCCGAGATCGATATAGCT
>CALRZK010000152.1:0-7109 GCA_943372615.1 Bradyrhizobium ivorense
TACTACCTCGACATCGTTCCCGACCGGGATGCGCTGGCGCGGTACGGCCTCATGATCAGCGACGTTCAGGATACTGTGTCCTCAGCTCTGGGCGGCGAAACCATCACCACCACCGTGGAAGGCCGCGAACGCTACGGCGTCAATCTGCGGTATCCGCGCGATCTGCGCAGCGATCCCCAGTCTATCGCCCGGGACGTCCTGGTCGGGCTGCCTGGCGGGGGCACCGTGCCTCTGGGAGAAGTCGCCGCGATCAAGCTTACACGGGGGCCGACGTCGATCCGGACGGAGAACGGTCAACTTGCCGTCTACATCTTCGTCGACATCCGGGATCGCGATCTCGGCGGCTACGTCGCCGACGCCAAGGCGGCGGTCGCCGCCAGCGTGCAGTTTCCGCCGGGCAACTACGTGGTCTGGAGCGGGCAGTTCGAATATCTGGAGCGCGCGACGGCACGTCTCAAGATCGTCGTGCCGGTCACGTTGCTGATCATCTTCCTGCTGCTCTACCTGAACTTCCGGCGCCTGACCGAGACGCTGATCGTGATGCTGTCGCTCCCGTTCGCGCTCGTCGGCGGGCTTTGGCTGATGTGGTGGCTGGGTTTCAACTTCTCGGTCGCCGTCGCCGTCGGCTTCATCGCGCTGGCCGGCGTCGCCGCGGAGACCGGCGTCATCATGCTGATCTATCTCGATCACGCGATGAAGGAGATCCAGGTCGCGCGGGCGGCGGACGGCAAGCCGTTCACGCGGTCCGACCTCAACGCAGCGATCATGCTGGGGGCGGTCGAGCGGGTCCGTCCGAAGATGATGACCGTCGTGGCCATCATGGCCGGCCTCATCCCGATCCGGTGGAGCACTGGGACGGGATCGGAAGTCATGCAGCGCATCGCGGTGCCGATGATCGGCGGCATGATCTCGTCGACCATCCTGACGCTCGTTGTGATTCCGGCCGTCTACGCCCTCGTCAAGGGTCTCCGGCTGCCTCGACGGCCGGGAGTTGAGGTCTCGGAGGCGCCGCCCGACGCCAGCCGGACCGTTCCGACCGACCGATCACAGGCGGCCGAATGAGACCTCGCGGGCTCACCGTCGGTCTTCGTTGGCTTCCGCCTTTTTTCGCGGTCGCGTGTAACCGCGGACGTCAGCGCTGCGAACTCATCGCAATGGACCCGTCATGACCGCCACTGAAAATGAACTTAGGAAGCTCATGCTCGCGAGCCTGGACGGCGACGCAGCCGCGCATCGCGTATTGCTCGGTCGGCTGAGCGGTCACCTGCGTGCGTACTATAGAAGCAAGCTCGTCCGGGCCGGACGTTCGGCAAGCGAAGCTGAGGATCTCGTTCAGGAGGCGGTTCTGGCGATACACCTCAAGCGGCATACCTACGATCCCGACGAACCGTTGACGCCGTGGGTACAAGCCATCGCGCGCTTCAAGCTCATCGACTACCTGCGGCGGACCAGGAAATCCGTCAAGAACCTACCGATCGACGCCGCGGAGAACGTGACGGCCGGCGACGATCCGTCGGCGGTCGAGAGCAGCCTGGATCTGGGGCAGATCTTGGGACTGCTGCCCGAAAAGATGCGCTGCTCGATCGTCGCGGTGAAACTCGACGGCCGCAGCGTCTCCGAGGCCGCCGAACGGTGCGGCATCTCGGAGCCGTTGGTGAAGATCAATATCCACCGCGGCCTGAAGCGCCTGGCCGCCCTGATCGCGAAGGAGACGCGCGCGTGAAGACGGACGAACTTCTCGACCTGCTGAGCACGGGAGATGTCCGCATCGACCGCGGATCACACTCGCGGACGATCGGCACCGCCGCGATGATCGGTGTCGCCGCGGCCGTGGCTGGCGTCGCCGCGGTCCTCGGCTTCCGCCCTAATTTCACAGACCTTCGAGCCATAGGCTTACTCGTCCTCAAGCTTTCGTTCACGGTCACGATCGTCGCGCTCGGATTTCTTTACCTCACGAAGCTCGCGCGCCCCGGGGGAGAGCGGAGGACGAGACCGGTGCTGGTCGTCGTCCCGTTCGTCGTCGTCTTGGGCATCGGCCTGGTGAACCTGTCTCTCGCGCCCCCGTCCCACTGGGAGGCGATGATCGTCGGGGATCAATGGCTGGAGTGCCTACTGTCGATACCGATCATCGCCGTCATCCCCTTCGCCGCGACGATATGGGCCGTGAGAAAGGGAGCACCGACGGATCTCAGGCTCGCCGGCGCGGCGGCTGGTCTGTTCGCCGGCGGCGTGAGCGCGATGGCCTACGCGCTGCACTGCATGGACGACTCCCTCCCCTTCGTGACGGTCTGGTACGGCGGGACGATCCTGTTGTGCACGCTTGCCGGTGCCGTACTCGGTCCGCGCCTGCTGAGGTGGTGAGTGGATCGGGATCACGGATGCGCGAGCCTGTAACCGTTCGTCTTCAGCCTGCGAACTCATCTGTGAAAGCGCGATGAACCCGCTTTCTTCAACGAATGGAGTTCGAACATGTCACGCAAGAAGTTGCTCGTTTCGGCCGTCCTGGCCTCCGCCGTTTCGTTTTCCGCTGCGGCCAATGCAGGTTCCACGATCACGGACAAGAGTTACTGGCCGGGTGAAATTCGGCAGCAGAGCCAGGCGGTCGGCTCCGCCAGCCCGCTGCAGTCCTTCGCCTACGATGGCCGGTCCGACGGCAGCGCACCCAAGGCTCGCGCAGGAGCTTGGACATACAATGGCGGGCCCAAGGGTCGATGACGGCGCCGTGGCGATCTTCATTTCCCGGACGCGCGTCGTGACGGCGCGCTCCGGCGATGGGCCCCGTGCGGCATCGAAGCGTTTCCGCGTCGTGCAAGGACCTCGCGGTTGGAGTGTCGTCGACGACAGCACCGGCCTCGCGCTCGAAATATCCCTCGGCGACGAACATCCGCTCATGCGGACCGAGGCTGAAATCCTCTGCGGTTGTCTGAATTCATGTCCAGAAGCCGGTAATATCTTCGGCCGGAGAGACGGGCAGATCGCCGGCTTTCCGGGGCGGCTACCGGTCGCGTCCGCGTCCCGCGAAGACGACTGACTCCGATCGACCTCCCGCGACATAGACGAATTTCGCCGCCGGCAGCGCTCCAGGAAGCTGCGGCCCCTCGATCATCGCGGATGACGGCGACAAGCACGATCAGTCGGACGATCTGCGCGCGCCCACCTATCCCTCGTCGGCAGCCGCCGCTCTGGTGGCGCCCCCACAGCTTTAAATCATGACCTATGCCGTCCGTGAGCAAAAGGAGCGTCAGCAGACCCGATTTCGACGGGGAGGTCATAGAGTCGGTCGGGCATCCACAGCACATGGCGAGATCGCGCCGATCCAATCGTTCCGCAAGGTTGACTTGGACCATTCCGCGGCCTCTACAGTCCCGCTCGCGGAAACCGGGGAAACGATGGGTATCAACATATCCGGCGACAACTTCGTCGCGCACGATCAGACGCACGAAAAGCGCGTGAACACCTCGCTGGACGCCAATCCGACCTCGAAAAAGCTGGGTGGCGTGACCGTCCACCACGTCTTCCGCAGGAACAAGACCGGCGATCTCGATCGCGACGGCAATCCTCTCATCTATGCACTGAAAGGTATGGGCGGCTACAACATCGTGGCGATGTACCGCACGCAGATCATGGCGCGAGCGCGCGAAATTCTGGAGAAATGCACGGAGCTTCAGGGCACTGACTATGTCATGCCGATGCCGTCGAGCTACGGTTTTTCCGAAGAATTTGCCCAGATGGTGTGTCAGGTGACGGGCACGCCGTATCTGGGCTGCGGGTTTCTCAGGAAAAAGACCGTAGCCGAGATGCTGGCGCAGTACGGAGACAGTATTCCTAAAAATTTAGGCGGTCAGCGCGAAAAGGACTACAAGAGTCAGATGCACACTTGGCGGCAAATGAAGCCCGGACAACTGGCTTCGATGAAAGAAATCGGACCCAAAATACGGCGGTATTTCGATCCGTTTGAAGTCGGCGGTGGAGCACCCGATATCAGCGGAAAGAACGTACTGGTCGTCGATGACATCATGTCGTCCGGGGCTTCGCTTTCCGCCATGATCGAGCTGTTGACGGCCAAGACAGGCTGCAAGATAGATAGGGCGGCCTGTTTCCTCAGCGGCTTATAGTTCCCGTAAGTATAGGAAATTTCGCTGAGATCTCTCCTTGACTTGGGACGCCGGACGGCAGATATTCTCGGGTACGTTGGTGGAAACACCATGACCGTATTTACGCCTTACGGTCATAAAACATCAGGTGTGGTGAAAGCTGCACAGGTCCGAGCGAGCGCCAGATGAGGCCGGCCCATAGGGGGCGAGTATCACAAGCCATGGATCGGGTGGCAGGTATAAAGGGAAGCCCGCCAGCGATGGCGGGCTTTTCTTTTGGGGCAACGATGATCCCTGACGCTATTTTGCTGCAAGCATGGCCTTCTCGTCCACGAGCACCAGGCTGAGGGTCTCGTCGCGGGCCGTCCGGATGGTCTGTTCCCGGACATCGAAGCGGTTTGCATCGAAGCGGTTGAGCCAGGTCGCCGCGCTCACCTTGCGTGGCGCCGTGTCGTCGGGGCGGCCTCCGAACTGCACGCCGAATGCGGAGCTCTTTGGGTCGAGGTCGTCCCGCGGCAACCACGCCCGGTCGATGCTCCGTGCCCGCGCGAACCACTTTCGCCCGCGAGGCGTATGGCACACCACGAATCCTTGAAGATGGCCGAGTTCGACGAGTCGGATCGCGGTCGCGGTGACGCTCGTCTTGAAGGTCTCGGCCAGTTCGCCGATCGTTTTGAACGTGAACGTGCCCACCTGTCGGGCCAGCGGCTCGAAAAGGTAACGCGGCATCAGGAGGTCGGCCGCGTATCCATCCGCCACCTTCTCGGCGGATTGAGCTTCCCGCGGCCGATATTCGTCGACCCGGCAGACCAGCGTCTTGCCGCGATGGAAGCGCCAGTGACCGAGTTCGTGCGCGATCGAAAACCGCTTCCGGCGTGCCGAGCTTCCGGATTTCACGGTGATGATCGCCTTGCCGCCGCGCCCTAGAATATGCGCTTCGCAGCCGTTCAAAGGGCAATATCTGACGCGGGCGCCCACGTGATGCGCGATCGCCTCTAGATCTATCTCGGCCGGCGACGTGATGCCGAGTTCGCGCAGCAGGACTTCGGCCGGCGTCACAGACACGGCCTCACTTGATGATCCCCAGTTCGCGCATGGCCTGCAGCATGTCGAGAACGTCGGCGTCCGACAATTCGGTTTCCTTGCGGGCGGCCAGCGTGAAACTGTCGTCGTGGGCATTGGAGGCGAGGGCCTGCCGCAGCCGTTCCCGTGCCTCGGCTATGGGAATGACCGGCTGAGGCTGGGTCGTCTTGTTCGCGGACGCGCCGGCGCGGGCGGCGTGAAGCCTATCCTTGTTCGCCAGCAAAACCGTTCTTTCGACCATCGCGCGCATCCGCGCGGCGTTCGCCTCGGGCTCTCCGATGTCTTCGGCATACTGGGCGAGGATCTCGTCGTCTGAGGCCTCCATGATGTCTTCGACGAAGTGCCGTCCGATGCCTCGGAAACCGCTCTGTCTCTGCTTTCCGCGGGTCATGTCCGGTATCCCTTGGGACGGAGTTTGAGAAGTCTGCGCCGTATCAGGGTTCGCTTGGTTGCATAGGCTGTGCCGTCCAGTCCCGTAAGTTCCTTGAGCTGATCGGCATCGAACTCGGCCAGGATACCCTCGACGAGATCGCGCGCCACGGTATCGTCGTCGAAAATCGCCAAGATTTCGTTCCGCCCGTCGTCGTAGGCCTTCTGCTCTTCCGCCGACCACTCCGCTGCGGGCGAGTCGATCCCATCCTCGATCCCCGCCTGGACGGTGGGCAGATGCACAAGCTGATTGTGCGCCTTTTCCCTCTCTCCGTCCGCGATGCTGCTCATGGTGTCGATCAGGTGCTTCACGACATCGACCTCCACCGGACAATTCCGGGTGCCCCGCAACGTCCGGAAGACGGCCTCCTGCGACAGGTCGTCTGACTCCCATCCCGTCCCGAACGAGAACGACCTCGCGACGGAATCGATCCTCGCCCATTCGGCGGTGCTGAGGCCGCAGATCGCGGCCTCCACCTCCTGGCGGGATCGGACGGCCTTCTGGTCTTGGCGTTGCAAGCGTTCCCCCTCCTCTCCCATGCGGCGCGCTGCGGCGGGCTCGGACATGCTCGCTGATTATTTTTTTGGCGCATGTCCGCGGGCAGGGTTCGGCCCCGCATAGGTCAATAGGAACCGCCTTCTTGGAGCAACCCAGGGGCGAATACAACCGTCGGCTCCGGCCGAACGGTGCGATGGGCGGAATCACCGTCAGCCGTCGCCGGTCGGGAACGGACTGACGGATCATGAGGACCACGATGGCAGTCAAGACATCACATTTCAAAGTCGACAACGGAGACATGACGCTGATCGAGCTGGAGTCCGGTCGCCGGATCCTTGCGGACATCAACATCCGGTGCGCCGCCGACGACGAGGACGACGACACGCCGGACGTCGCCAAGCAGCTCCGCAAGAGATTGGACCGCGACGACAAGGATAGGCTGTTCGTGGACGCCTTCCTCAACACCCATCCCGACGCAGATCACATCCGCGGTCTGGAGAAGCATTTCCATCTCGGCGACCCGTCGACCTGGTCGAAGGCTGACGACAAGATCATCATCCGCGAGATGTGGTCGTCGCCGATCGTGTTCCGCCGTGCCAAGGCCAAGGACGAGGACCACGTGCTCTGCGCGGACGCGGAAGCCTGGCGCGACGAGGCGCGCCGGCGCGTGAAGAAGTACAGAGCGGACGGCTCGCTCGCCGACGGCAACCGCATCGTCATCCTGGGCGAGGACGTCGACGGCAAGACGGACGATCTCGGCGCGATCCTGGTGAAGGTCGACGAGGTCTTCTCGAAGATCTGCGGCCAGACCGACACGTCGTTCGAGGCCCGGCTGCTGGCGCCGATGCCCGCGGCCGACGACAAGGAGGAGGATGTCCTCACCAAGAACAATTCCAGCGTCATCATCCGCATCGACCTGAAGGTCTCGAAGGCCGTCAAGGCGCGCTACCTGCTCGGCGGGGATGCCGAGGTGGCGATCTGGGACCGCATCTGGGATCGCAATG
>CALRZK010000153.1:0-7086 GCA_943372615.1 Bradyrhizobium ivorense
GATCAGCAGACTCAAAGCCTGAATCTGCCAGTTCGGGCTGAAGCCGGTGGCGGCGAGCTGGATCGCGATCAGGATGCCGCCCCAGATCATCATCCCGTTGATGCCAAGCCGCGCCAGCATGTGCTTGACCGTGACCGTATAGAACAGGCCGCCCACAGCGAAACAGGCGATCACAAGACCTGCGATCGACAGGCTGGTCACGCCGCCATCGAACAGGAATGACGAGATATACGGAAACAGGCCGAGGATCAGACATCCCTCGACGAAGACGGCACTGTAGACAATCAGTGTATTCGGATTGCGGAAGATGACCTTGTAGCCCCGTGCGAGCTTGCCGAAATCGGCCTTGCCCGCCGGCGCGATGATGGCCGCCCCTTTGAAGCCGATCGCCACGGCGATCGAGGCCATGATCGCAAGTCCGCCAAGGATCACCAGCACACCGCGCCAGCCGAAGAAGTCACCGATCACGCCGGCCGCGGTGGACCCGAGCACAGTGCCGGTCATCGCGCCGGCCATGACCCGGCTCAGCGCGACCTGACGCAGCTGCGGGCCGACCAGATCGCTGGTGAGCGACAGCGTCACCGGAAACACCCCGCCTGCCCCGATGCCGGCAAGGACGCGCGTGGCCAGCAGCAGCGAGTAGTTTGTCGTCATCGAGCCGAGAATGCTGGCGACGCCGAGCAGCACCAGACAGATGATCATCAGTCGCGCCTTGCCGAACATGTCGGCGGCGGCGCCGAGCACCGGCTGCACAATGGCGAAGGTGAAAGCCAGCGCGGACGAAAGCCCCGCAGCTACGGCGACGGTGACCATCAGGTCGTCCGCCACATGCGGCAGCACCGGATCGAGCGCACGCTGCGACAGCGCGGCGGCGAAAGATGCCAGTGCGATAACTTTGATGACCGGCGGCAGCATCGAGGCGCCGCTGCGATCCGATGCTATGTTGGTCACGCCTTGACCGATGTCTGCTTGGCGAGCGCGTCGAATGCCATCAGGCTCTTCACCAGCGCTTCGAATTCGCGCAGCGGCACCATATTCGGACCGTCGGACGGCGCGTTGTCGGGATCGGGATGCGTCTCGATGAACACGCCTGCGACGCCAACGGCAACAGCAGCGCGTGCCAGCACCGGCACGAATTCGCGCTCGCCGCCTGAAGACTCGCCCTTGCCGCCCGGCTGCTGCACCGAATGTGTGGCGTCGAAGATCACCGGCGCTTTGGTGGTCCGCGCCAGGATAGGCAGCGCGCGCATGTCTGACACCAGCGCGTTGTAACCGAAGGACGCGCCGCGCTCGGTCACCAGCACGCGGTCATTGCCACCGCCGACCAGCTTCTTGACGACATTGGCCATGTCCCACGGCGCGAGGAACTGGCCCTTCTTCACATTCACCACTTTGCCGGTGGCCGCTGCTGCAAGCAGCAGATCGGTCTGCCGGCACAGGAAGGCCGGGATCTGCAACACGTCGACGGCTTCCGCCGCGCGTGCGCATTGATCGTGCTCATGCACGTCGGTCAGAACAGGCAGACCAAACGTCTCGCGGATCTCCGCGAAAATGGGGAGCGCATCATCGAGGCCGATGCCCCGCGCGGCGGAGGCACTGGTGCGGTTGGCTTTGTCAAATGAGGTCTTGTAGACGAGCCCGATCTTCAGCCGCTCCGAGATCTCCTTGAGCGCCTGCGCCGTCTCCAGCGCGTGCTGCCGGCTCTCAAGCTGGCAGGGCCCGGCGATCACCGAGATCGGCAGATCATTGCCGAAACGGACGGAGCCAAGTTCAACGACGGGCGCGGCGGCAGCTGGTGCGGTCAAGACGATCTGGTCTCCTGAAGGGAACGCGACCATCAACCGCAGGAGCGGACGGGATGCAAGCCCGATTGGCCAGCGCCCCGCCTATTCGGATATCAGGGTTGCAGTGGACGCGCTGCCCAACCGGACGGCGCTGCCGATCCGACCTATTTCAGCGCCGAAAACGCCGTCGGCGCCAGAAATTGACTGACGATATTGCCGACGATCTGGCCATCTTCCTCGGACTTGGTGCGAGCGGCAATCCAGTCTGCATCGGTCATGAAAGCTGCCCAGAGTTTTTCGCGCTCCGCGAGCGATTCCCACTTCAGCATGTAAGTGAGGTCGTTGTTGGATTCGCCGATCACTGTGGTGAAGAAGCCGGCCTGACGGATGCCGTGCTTCTCCCACAGCTTCAATGTCGCAGTCTCGAAACGCTTGAGCAGCGCCGGCAAACGCCCGGGCAAACAACGGTAGATGCGTAATTCATAGATCATCGATTTGGTTCCTTCCCTTTTTGACGACCTTGTACGGCCTTGGCGCATGGCTCGTTGCGGCATCTTCCCTTGCCCGCGCCGGTACAGGCTTACATCATGCGCGCGCCTGCGCAACCGAACCCGATAGTCCGCTCGCGCAACCAACCTTTGCAACAGGCTTCTCCCACCGCTGAACACACTTGGAATGACCATGCGACACATCGTTCTCTCCCTGCTCCTTGCTGCCCCCCTGACCGCTCCGGCCATGGCGCAGCAGCCAGGCCAGATCACATCGGGCGCAACAGGTGTCACAGTGAACGGCAAGCCGGCGGCGCGCGTGGGCGACACCACCACCGATGGCAAGATCATCGAAGGTGCCAAGGGCGTCTACATCAATGGCAAGCCCGTGGCCGTGGTGGGTGGCAGCACCGAATGCGGCGGCAAGACCACCTCAGGCGCGACCGGTGTCTTCGTCAATGGCAAGCCGATGGCCCGCGCAGGTGACACCACGTCTGGCTGCAAGTAATCGCGGATGTCTTTGTCTCGAACTCGATGGACGGCGGGGGCAAGCCTTGCCGGCCAGATCGCACTTGCCATCACTGCCGGCGTCATCGCCCTGCCCGTCGTCCCAAACACCGCCCTGGCCCAGAGCCGCAAGGCCCCCAGCGAGCGCGAATTCGTCGATCGCATCAATGATGCATTCCGCAGGCTGCAGGCCGGCGACAGCGAAGGTGGCCGCCTGCGCCTGAAAACCACGCTGCGCGCCCTCGCCGACAGCAACTATTCCGACCTCACGATCCGCGCCTATCTCAATGCGGTCAGCCTGTTCGAACGTCGCCGCGACAACGCCACCGCCGCCGATATATTCGCCGATGCGTCGAAGACCCGGGCCGCACAGGAGCCCAACAGCGCGGCTGCCACGCTGTGGTTCGAATATGCGCGCTTCCTCAACCGCATCCAGAACTATGAAGCTGCCATCCCGGTCGCCACCGAAGCGCATAAGCGGATGCGCGCGATCTTCGGCCGTAATTCGCAGGAGGACATCGCCGGCGGCGACATCCTCGCAACCGTGCTCACCAATAACGGCGCCGTGGCTGCGGGCCTCAATCTGTCCGAAGAGATCTATCGCAACGCCACCAAGGCGCTCGGCGAGCGCGTGCCGCTGACCTGGCGCACCGAAAACAACTATGCCGAAGCGCTGCGCATGGTCGGCCATCCCGACGTCGCCGCTACCATCGACGAGCCCCTGCTGAAGCGGCGTATCGCCCATTATGGCCTCGGCAGTATCCAGGCGCTGGTCTCGGCCTCCAATCTCGCGCTTAATCACCTCGCCATGGGCAATGAGGCCGAGACGCTCAAAGCGCTCGAGCTGCAGAAGCGCGCCGCTGCAGCGCTGGCCGATCCGACCTCCGAGCATGTCGCGCAGGCCGATACCTGGATCGCCTATACAAAAGCTTATTTCCATCCCGATCGCCGCCTCAGCAATGTCGATCTCGAAGCGATGGCGCGCGTCAAGGACTGGAACGGTGCGCCGGATATCCTGCGCATCAAGACGGCGCAGCTTGCGGCCGATCAATACGAGCAGCGCGGTGATACCGAGCGCGCCCTGGCGCTACGCCTCGATGCTTATCAGCGCTCACAGGAGACCATCGCCCGCCAGCATCCGATGACGTTCGATGCCCTGCTCGGTGTCGCCATGACGCGGATGAAGCGCGGCGACAAGGAGACGCTCGCGACGTTCAAGGATGTCGAGCAGCAGTCCTTCCGCTGGATGCTGCGCGAGGTCGGCACCGCAGGCAACCGCTATGTCGCCGAGACCATGCGCAAGCTGGCTGACGATATTCTGTATGAATTCGGCCGCTACGCCCTGCAGGAGCCCGCCGCGGCGCAGGCCTATGCCGAAGCGGTAACGCGCTGGAAGACGATGGAAGACGGCGACCGCACGTTGCTCCGCCTCACCGCAGACCGCCTCCCGGATGACGAAACCAGGACGCTGGCACAAACCGTTCTGCGCCTGTCGGGCCAACAGCAGGAACTGCTCTCATCCGGCAAGATTGACGACGATGCGCGGCAGATCCTCGCGCAATTGCAGGAGGCGCGCCGGGCGCTCACCGCGCGTATGGGCGAGAAGGCCCCCACCGATCTCAAACTACCGACCATCGAGGACAAGCTCGAACGCACGGATGCGCTGGTCGATTTCTTCGTCAGCGGCCGCCGCAACCGCGTCACGCCGATCGACGCGAAGCCGGACATGCGTTTGCAGGCGGTCATTCATCGTCACGGCAAGACGCCTGCATTGGTCGATCTCGGCCCACTCGATAATTTCCTCGGGGCCGACGTTACATCAGGCGATCGCAACAAGACCTTCCGCCGCCTCTACGACACCTTGCTTGGTCCGTTGAAGCCGCAGCTTGCCGACGTCAATCGTCTGTTTCTCGTACCGGACAGCGAGCTCTACAGCTTGCCCTTTGCGATGCTGCAGGATGCCGGCGGCCGCTATCTCGACGAGATCTATGACACCCGAATCATGACCCGCGCTGATGCGCTGTTTTTCGCCGATCGCGACACGAAACTCGCCGCCGGCAACAAGGCACTGCTGATCGGCGGGCTCGATTATGCCGGTGCAGCCAATCAGCTGCCTTCGACCAAGACCGAGATCGACACTGTCGAAGCCGATCTGAAGAAGCGCAATCTCAAGGTCACGATGCTGAGCGGTGATGGCATCGGCGAGCCCACCATTCGCAGCGACGCCAAAGGCGCCTCGCTGATCCATCTCGCCACCCACGGCTTCTACAAGACGGCCTCCGATCGCACCGATGCGCTCTGGCGCAGCGGCCTCGTAGCGTCACGCCCCAATCTCAGCCGCCCGCCACAGCGCGACGATAATGACGGCGTCCTCTATGCCCATGAATTGATGAACTGGGATCTGTCATCGGCCGATCTGGTTGTCCTCTCGGCCTGCCAGACCGCGCTCGGCGACCCCAGCCGTGTCGGCAGCGTCCGCGGCCTTCCCACCGCCCTCGCCATCGCCGGCGCGCGGCGCTCGTTGCTGACGCTGTGGGAAGTCGCCGACGAAGGCACCGCCAATTTCATGGCGCGCTTCTATCAGGTGCTGGCGGACGACGATCTCGATTATGCGAGCGCGTTGCGCAAAGTCCGCATCGAAGCGATGCACGGCAAAATCAAGGCCGCGGATGATCCATCGGTCTGGGCGGCGTTCGTATTTTTCGAAAGCTGAGCTTGTAGGCCCTCCGGCAATCGCGCTCTGCGCAGCCCGCTCGGGCTATGATTTCCGCAGCCAAAATACTACCTATGACATAAACGATCCAATAAATCGCCCTTAACGACTTGTTGCGTCATCTCAAATCGTATATACGATCTAACGACAGACTTCGATCCGACCAAGGAAGCGAAGAACTTTGAGAACCACCACATCTCGCTGGAGCGGTGGGTCGATATCGACATGAAGAAGACCTATGTCGATGATCGTCACGACTACGGCGAGACGCGCTATCGCGGCTATGGCTATATCGACGGCGCAGCCTGTTGCCTTGTGTTCGTCATCCGCAACGGCCTCGTTCGTCCCATCAGCCTGCGACGCGCACATGCTAAGGAGATGCGGCGCTATGCCCCGTAAATTGAAAGAGCCGCTGTTCGACGAGGATAATCCGGAATGGACCGAGCAAGATTTCGCCCGCGCCCGCCCGCCGGAAGAAGTCTTGCCGCCAGCCATTCTCGCGCAATTCAAGAATACACGCGGCCCGCAAAAGGCCCCGACCAAAGTGCCCGTCTCGCTCCGCCTCAGCGCCGATGTCGTGAAGCATTTCAAGGACACCGGACCGGGCTGGCAGAGCCGGATCGACGATGCCTTGCGCAAGATCGCGAAAGTGTAGTCAAACGAAACGAATGACAGCGATGTCATTCGCCTCGCTGGCCTGGACTACGTCTTCTTGAATCCGGTCAAAAACGAATCCAGGCAATCCTGGATCGCATCGATGCCATAACCGCCTTCCTGCACGACGAGCGTCGGCAGATCGAGCGATTTCATCTTCTCACCGACACTGCCAAAGTCGCTCGCCTCGAGCTTGAAGATGCCAATCGGATCGTCGCGATGCGCATCGAATCCGAGGGCCACGACGAGCGCATCGGCGCCAAATGCACGGACAGCTGCGATCGCCTTGTCGAGTGCGGCATTCATCTCGGCACCACCGGCGCCGGCGGCAAGCGGCAGATTAAGATTGCAGCCCTCGCCCGCGCCATAGCCGGTCTCGTTCGCGAAGCCAGTGTAAAACGGCACGAAATCGATGGGATCGCCATGGATCGAAATCGTCAGCACATCTGGCCGGGTGTAGAAGATCTGCTGCGTGCCATCGCCGTGATGGATGTCGACATCGATGATCGCAACCTTGCCGAATTTGCTGCGCAGCCTCTGGGCCGCAATCGCACTGTTGTTGAGATAGCAGAAGCCGGTGCCGCGATCGGCGCGGGCATGATGGCCGGACGGCCGGCATAGCGCATAGGCAGACCGGTCACCCGCCAGGATCGCATCCGCGGCCGTCACCGCCGTTTCCGACGAGCGCAAGATGGAGCGCCAGCTGTCAGGCCCCATCGGCACCGAGAGATCGCCGAGATACCAGCCCACTTGGCCGATGAACCCGGTGGCCGGGCAATCAGGACGCGCCGCCTCTTCGACGCGCCCGCTCCAGTAAGGAAAATATTGCGGCCACACTTCCGGCCCGTGATCGGGCAGTTTCGCCCAGTTGTCCCATGCGGTCTCGAGAAAGCGGACATAAGCGGCCGTGTGCACCGTCAGCGCCGGCGCAGTGCCATAT
>CALRZK010000154.1:0-7085 GCA_943372615.1 Bradyrhizobium ivorense
ACAGCCACAAGGGGGATGGTTTGATAATGCGTATGGCGTGGATTAAAGTCGCCGCGGCGCGGGGGTCGTTGCCGCGTCTTTTTGGTGTTGGACCGGCTCATTATGAAGATTCGAATTGCGCTGATCGCTCTGCTCACGCTTTCCGCCACGACAAGCTGGCAGGCAGTCGCCGCCGAGGAGCGGGCACCGCGAGTCGCGCTCGTGATCGGCAATGCCAAATATCCGGATGCCGAGGCACCGCTCAAGGAACCCATCAACGACGCCCGCGACATCGCGGCCGAGCTGAAGCGCGACGGCTTTGAGGTTGAAACCGGCGAAAATCTCGGCGGCGACGGCATGCGCCGCGCGCTGGAAAAGCTTTATGGCAAGGTTACGCCGGGCACCGTGGCGCTGGTGTTCTTCAGCGGTTACGGCATCCAGTCGTCGCGCCAGAGCTACATGATCCCCGTCGATGCCCAGATCTGGACCGAAGCCGATGTCCGCCGCGACGGCTTTAGCCTTGAAACCGTGCTCAACGAGCTCAACGGCCGCGGCGCCGGTGTGAAGATCGCGCTGCTGGACGCCTCGCGCCGCAACCCGTTCGAACGCCGGTTCCGCAGCTTCTCTGCTGGCCTCGCGCCGGTGATAGCGCCTAGCAACACGCTGGTGATGTATTCCGCTGCGCTCAGCTCTGTCGTCAGTGACGCCGGCACTGACCGCAGCCTGTTCGCCACCGAGCTGTTGAAAGAGATCAAGGTTCCGGATCTCACTGCCGAGCAGACCCTGAACCGCACCCGCGTCAATGTCACACGCGCATCGCGCAGCGAGCAGGTGCCATGGATTTCCTCGTCATTGGCGGAGGATTTTGCCTTCCTCCCGGGTTCGCTCCCGTCATCCGCTCCTGCGGCCAGCCCCGTGGCTGCTGCACCTGTGATAGCTGACACCATCCCTCCGCCGTCAAAGCAGGCGGCCGTGACGCCTGTGCCACAACCTGTGGCTCCCACCTCGCCGGTTCCGACGCCGCCGGCTTCGACACCGCCCCCCGTCGCACCACCTGCAACGCCGCCGGTCGCCGCTGCGCCCCGTGACGAGAACAAGATTCTGCTGGCGCTGGCCGACGACCCCACCGTGAAATCTCTCAACGGCAAGATCAATGACAATGCTGAAGACGTCGGTGCCCTGTATCGGCGCGGCCAGGTCTATGCCAGCAAAGGCGCCTATTCCGCCGCGCTAAAGGACTTCGACACCACCATCAAGCTCAGCCCCAAGGATGTCGAAGCCTTCAATAACCGCTGCTGGGTCCGCGCCGTGACCAACGACCTTTCAGGCGCCCTCAAGGACTGCAACGAGGCGCTGCGGCTTCGACCAAACTTCGTCGATGCACTGGATAGCCGCGGCCTGGTCAATCTCAAGAACGGCCAGAGCAAGAACGCTATCACCGATTTCGACGCGGCCCTGAAGATCAACCCGCAGCTGACCTCCTCGCTCTATGGCCGCGGCATCGCCAAGCACCGCCTCGGTCAGACCGCCGAGGGCGATCTCGACATCAACAATGCCAAGACAATGGACCCGGATATCGTGAAGGAATTCGCCAATTACGGCGTGCGCTAAAGCAGCGCCGCGGGCCATCGCCCGGACGACACACAATTTTGCCAGAATGAGTTTGAACCCACGCCGCGCAGACGGACACTATTGAACACAAGCCGGACGCCGACTTTGCCGACCGGCCAAGAAACGACTTTGAGAAACGACTTTGAATTGAGCACGCGCCTGTTGCGCGATCAGAAATAAGGGGTGCTTCCATGTCGAGATCGTCCACACGCTTCGGCGTCCATGTCATCCGCGCAGCTTTTATTGCAGGCGCAGCAATTACCTTTACCGCTGGCGCCGTGATCGCAGCAGAGGAGGTCACCTCTGACCAGATCCTCCGGGCACTGGCTCCGAAGAAGCCGCTCACCCGTGGCCTCTCGATGGCTCCGCCGAGCGAACCCGCTGTGAACGCCGCCGAAGGCAAGTTCATGGACTCCCTTCGCAACCGCAGCACCCGATCGCTGTCGATGGGCGAGCGCGAGCAGATCGCCACCATCGCAGAGAGCAAGCCGGCTATCGATCTCGAAATCAACTTCGACTACAATTCCGCCAATATCAGCAAGCGCTCCATGCAATCGGTGCAGGCACTCGGCAAGGCACTGAGCAGCCCTGATCTCAAAGGATCGACCTTCGTGGTCGCCGGTCACACCGACGCTGTCGGTGGTGAAGAGTATAATCAGGAACTGTCCGAGCGCCGCGCAGATTCGATCAAGCGTTACCTCGTCGATCGCTTCGGCATTGCTGGTGCGGATCTGGTCACTGTCGGTTACGGCAAGACCAAGCCGAAGAGCGGTCTGGCGCCGACTGACCCGACCAACCGTCGTGTTCAGGTCGTGAATATGGCCAATAAGGCAACGGCCTCCACGCAATAATGCGGTGAGGTTCACATCACCGCTGCGGATTGCCGCATGACAGCGTTCCGAGCCCCGCGGAGCGCTGTTTGCTTTGGCGATCACACTTATCCCGTATAGAATTGCCTGACCCTGCCGCCGCGCCGCGCATTGACCGGTGCCCCGCCATGCCAAGTGGACTCATTCGCTGATGAAGGCCTCCGCCCGCTTCGCCCCGGCTCTTGCCATCCTGTCGCTGGCGACGGCGGCTATCGCCGCTGAACCCACACCGAGCGGATCGCCCAATGGCGCCGTGGTCACCGTCGCCAAGGCGACCAATGCCTGCTTCTCCGATCAGGTGCGCGTGACCGGTTTTGTCGTGCCAAAGCGCGAAGCGCAGGTGGGCGTCGATACCGAGGGCTCGCGTGTCTCCGAAGTTCTGGTCAAGGAAGGTGACATGGTCACCGAGAACCAGGAACTCGCGCGCCTGCTCCCGCCGCCGTCGGCCAGCAATGCGCGACCCAACGCCGTGCCGCTACGTGCGCCCGCGGCGGGCCTCGTCACGACGGTGATGACCCAGGCTGGTGCACCGGCATCGCCGCAGGCCGGACCGATGTTCAAGATCGCCATCAATAACGAGCTCGAACTCGACGCCGAAGTGCCGAGCATTCACATTCTCAAGCTCAATCCCGGCGCGACCGCTCGCATCAGCCGCGACGGTCATGCCGACGTGTTCGGCAAGGTGCGAGTCGTCTCGCCGCAAATCGATCGCACCACCCAGCTTGGCCATGTCCGGCTGTCGCTGGCGCCCAATCCCTCGATCAAGGTCGGCATGTTCGCGCGTGCTAATATCGACGCGCGACGCAGCTGCGGTGTCGCCATCCCGCGCTCGGCCATCGAGCATTTCACCGTTCAATTGGTGAAGGGCAACGTCATCGAGACCCGACGCGTCAAGGTCGGCCTCGTCTCTGACAATTCCACGGAAATTCTCGAAGGCGTCGAGGTCGGCGACATTGTCGTCGCCGATGCTGGCACGTCGTTGCATGACGGCGACAAGGTTCAGACGATTTTTGCAGACGATCTCGATCGCTCGCGGGTGCGCTAAATGGCAATGAATATCTCGGCTTGGTCGATCCGTAATCCGCTGCCTTCTGTCGTCTTCTCCATCATCCTGCTGCTGCTGGGCTGGGTGAGCTTTACCAAGCTCGCGATCACGCGACTTCCCAGCGCGGATATTCCGGTGATCTCGGTGGCCGTGGCGCAGTTCGGCGCCGCCCCCGCCGAACTTGAAGCGCAAGTGACCAAGACGATCGAAGATGGTGTCTCCGGCGTCGAAGGCGTCCGACACATTTCTTCTTCGATTACCGACGGCCTGTCAGTCACCACGGTCCAGTTTGCACTCGAAACCAATACCGATCGCGCACTCAATGACATCAAGGACGCGGTCACCCGCGTCCGCGCCAACCTGCCGCAAAACGTCAACGAGCCGCTGATCCAGCGCGTCGACGTGATCGGTCTGCCGATCGTCACTTATGCAGCGATCTCGCCCGGTAAAACGCCGGAACAGCTCTCATGGTTCGTCGACGACGTCGTCAAGCGCGCGCTGCAGGGCGTGCGCGGCGTGGCGCAGGTGGAGCGTATCGGCGGTGTCGAACGTGAAATTCTCGTCTCGCTCGATCCGGATCGCCTGCAAGCAGCCGGCCTGACGGCAGTGGACGTGTCACGCCGCCTGCGTGGCACCAATGTCGACCTCGCCGGCGGCCGCGCCGAAATCGGCAAGAACGATCAGGCCATCCGCACCCTCGCTGGCGCCAAGACCCTGAACGAACTCGCCGGCACCATGATCAGCCTGCCCTCCGGCGGCGAAGTGCGGCTCGAAGACCTCGGCACCGTCACCGACACCATCGCCGATCGCCGCACTTTTGCGCGTCTTAACGGTGAGCCGGTGGTTGCTCTCGGCATCAAGCGCTCCAAGGGCGCCAGCGATGTGGTCGTCGCGGAAGCCGTGCAGAAGCGCATCAGTTCGCTGAAAGAATCCTACCCGGATGTCGATCTCAAGCTGATCGATACGTCGGTTGAATTTACCAAAGGCAATTACGAAGCCGCCATGAGCACCCTGTTCGAGGGTGCCGCACTGGCTGTTATCGTCGTCTTCCTGTTTCTGCGGGATCTCCGCGCCACTGTCATCGCCGCCGTATCGTTGCCGCTCTCCATCTTCCCGGCTTTCTGGGTGATGGACATGCTCGGCTTCTCCCTCAACCTCGTCAGCTTCCTCGCCATCACGCTATCCACCGGCATTCTCGTCGATGACGCCATCGTCGAGATCGAGAACATCGTGCGGCACATGCGCATGGGCAAATCGCCTTATCGCGCAGCGTTAGAGGCCGCCGACGAAATCGGCCTCGCGGTGATCGCGATCAGCCTCACCATTATCGCGATCTTTGCGCCTGCCAGCTTCATGTCGGGCATTGCCGGCCAGTTCTTCAAGCAGTTCGGCATCACTGTATCCGTGCAGGTGTTCTTCTCGCTATTAGCCGCACGCTTCGTCACGCCCGTGCTGGCGGCCTATTTCATGAAGGACCACAAGCACGACGATCCACCACCGGGGCGCATTCTCCAGCTTTACCACAAGCTCGTAACCCTCTCGGTGAAGCGCTATTATTTCACCGTCTTGATCGGCATCGGCGTCTTCGCTCTCTCGATCCTCAGCATCCAGCTTCTGCCGCAAGGCTTCCTGCCTGCCCAGGACACGGCGCGGTCGCTCATGGCGATGGAATTGCCGCCGGGGTCGCAGCTCGCTTTCACGGAAAAGACCACCGAGGAAATCGTGCAGCGGCTACGCAAGCGGCCCGAGATCAAGAGCGTCTTCGTCGATGGAGGCCGCGTGCCGCCCGGCATCTCCGAAGTTCGCCGCGCCTCGCTGATCATCAATTACACACCAAAGGGCGACCGAAAGACTTCACAGCGCGAGCTTGAACTCGCGATCGGTGAGGAGTTGCAGGGCGTCCCAGACATCCGCTACTGGTTCCTGGACGAAAACGGCCTGCGCGCCATCTCGCTGGTCGTGACTGGGCCTGACATCAACATCGTCAGCAATGTCGCCAACGAACTGGCGACGCAGATGAAGCGCATTCCGCAGATTGCCAATGTGATCTCGGAAACCTCGCTGGATCGCCCAGAACTCCGCGTGCAGCCCCGCGCTGATCTCGCAGCACGCCTCGGCGTCTCGACCGAAGGCCTGTCGGAAACGATCCGCGTCGCCACCATCGGCGATGTTGGTCCTGCGCTGGCGAAATTCGATGCGGGCGATCGTCTCGTGCCGATCCGCGTTCAACTCGAAGACAGTGCCCGGTCCGATATCCAGGTGCTCGAGCAACTCCGCGTGCCCATCGGCGGCGGACGTGGCGGTGTCCCCCTCTCGGTCGTTGCCGATATCAAGCTCGACCAAGGGCCGACCAGCATCAATCGCTATGACCGCGAACGCCAGGCCACGGTCGCCGCAGATCTCGTCGGCACCGCTGCGCTCGGCGACGCCCTGAAGAAGATCTACGAACTGCCTGTCATGAAGACACTGCCGAAGAATGTCAGCGTCAAGCAGTCAGGCGATGCCGAAAGCCTGAATGAGCTGGCCGACGGCTTTGCCACCGCGATCTCCGCGGGCCTGATGATGGTCTATGCCGTGCTGGTGCTGCTGTTCGGCACCTTCCTGCAGCCCATCACCATCCTGTTCTCGCTGCCGCTCTCCATCGGCGGCGCGATTATGGCGCTGCTGATCACCGGCAAGCAGCTGACGACGCCGGTGTGGATCGGCATCCTGATGCTGATGGGTATCGTCACCAAGAATGCCATCATGCTGGTGGAATTTGCGGTGGAGGCGATCCGCGAGGGCAAGCCGCGCGATGTCGCCATTATCGAGGCCGGCATGAAGCGGGCGCGGCCAATCATCATGACCACCATTGCCATGGCGGCCGGCATGATGCCTTCCGCACTGGCATGGGGCGCCGGCGGTGAATTCCGCTCGCCGATGGCGCTGGCCATCATTGGCGGCCTGATCTTCTCGACCGCTCTGTCGCTGGTTTTCGTGCCAGCGATGTTCATGATGATGGACGATGTCGGCAATCTGTCGTGGCGTTTCGGACGCAAACTTCTGGTGTCGAGCGGCGAAGAAGATCGCGGCCATCCGCCAACCGGACATGGGCAGGCTGACCGATGATCGCGCCGCATATTTTCTCCACGCAACGGACGATCGCCATGCTGAAGCGTCTCCTGCTCGCTACTGCGCTCTGCTCGCTTGCCACACCGGGCCTCGCTGCCGATGAGGCAGACCTTGCCAAGGGAGCTGCGGTCACCGTGCTCGCCGCCTCCAAGCAGTGTTTCGCCGATACAGTCGATGTCGCGGGCTTGTTGCTGCCCCGCGAGGAAGTCTCGATCCGGCCCGACCGGCCGGGCATGAAGGTCGCGGAGGTGATGGTCGATGCCGGCGAGAATGTCACCGCCGGACAGATCCTCGCCAAGCTGACGGCGCCGGATGGTAGCTCGGTTCAGCTGCAAGCGACCGTCGCTGGCCTCGTCAGCGCGTCGACGGCAGTGGTCGGCACCGTCGCCTCGGCCCGCGGCGAAGCGCTGTTCAGCATCATCTCGCGCAGCGAGTTCGACTTCATCGGCCAGGTGCCGACCCGCGACCTG